>CAZJNG010000176.1:0-5793 GCA_964547265.1 uncultured Candidatus Cloacimonadota bacterium
GTCGTTGGTCCTAAAATACCGGCTAAAGCATAACCAAGAAAGACACAAGGATAAATATACGCTATTTGATTTATACCAAATAACTGAGAAGTTTGCTTAGCAAAAATTACAAAATTTGCACCAAAACAAAAACCTATCATTCCTGATAAGATGAGATATAAATAGATATTTCCTTGTAATTTTAATAGAAAAAAAATGCTGATTGATTGTAATACTAGTGCTGTAGAAGTAACAATATCATTATTTTTATAATCACAGAAATAACCCCATGTAATTCTGCCTAGAAAGTTTGAAAACGAAAATATTGAGATGCCTGTTATTAAAACATAGAGATTATCAATCCTTTCTGCTCCAATAGTTTTAAGATTACCAATTATCAATAACCCGGCAAATGTACCCAAAAATATACCAATAAATAGTCGTTGAAAATCTTTATTTAAGATAAACTCTGAAATCTTAATCTCTGTATTTTTCGCCTCTTGTTTTGGTTCATAAAAATAACTGGCACAAACAAAAATTATACAGCCATATACTAAACCGATTAAAACAAAAATATTTAAAACACTTAAATTCATATCCAAACAAACTTTGATTATATAGGGCAATATAACAGAAGCTAAACCAAAACCCGCTGCTATAACTCCGGAAACTAAACCGGTTGTATGAGGAAACCATTTCATTGGTATAGTTAAGGCTAATAAGTATCCAATACCTGTGGCTATACCAAGCAAGATACCTAAACTAAAAAAGATGATATAAAAATTCCCTTTTGATAAACCTGAGACAATATAAGAAAATGCAAATAAAAGGGCTGAAAATTGAATTAATTTTTTTGATGAAATCTTTTTTAGTCTCCTAACAAATAACATTGTGACCGGGAAAACTGCAATCATCATTCCAAAGATTAACTGTGATTGAAAGGTAGTGAATTTATAATGATTCTGCAATTCAAAAGCAAAACTACTCCAGGCATATACACCACCAAGACAAAGCATAATAAAAAAAGCTGATATGAGAGTCTTATATCTTTGCATAAAGTATTAATTATTTTTTCTTAATTTTTCAGCTTTTTTTAAAACCAATTGCTCTAAAGAGTTTTTATAATCTATAATCTTATCCCTTAAATTATCATCACCTACAGAAACTATTTGAGCTGCCAATATTCCTGCATTCTTAGCTCCGTTTAGAGCAACCGTTGCCACAGGTACACCACCCGGCATTTGCAGGATTGATAAAACCGAATCCCAACCGTCAATTGAGTTTGAAGACTTAACAGGCACACCTATGACAGGTAAAGGTGAAATCGCTGCCAACATACCCGGTAAATGTGCTGCTCCACCGGCACCGGCAACTATCACCTTAACACCTCTCTTATGTGCATTAGCAGCAAAATCAAATAACTTCTGAGGAGTTCTGTGAGCTGATACTATGTCTATTTCGTACTTAACATTAAATATATCAAGCATTTCTGCAGCCTGCTTCATAACAGGCAAATCAGAATCTGAACCCATAACGATACTTACTAATATTTCATCCATTATACTATCACCTTTAATGTATTTTTAACTAAGTCTGCTTTTTTTAAAGCATTGTTTACATCTTTATCTAAAACAGTTATATGCCCCATTTTCCTGTAAGGCTTTGTGATTTTTTTCCCATAAAGATGAATCTTAACGCCTTCAATAGAAAGGCATTCCGATAAACCTTGATATTTAACTTTGCCTTCAAAACCGGGTTCTCCAAGAAGATTGATCATAACTGCAGGCATTTTAATGTTTGTACTACCAAGAGGTAAGTCTAATATCGCTCTTAAATGTTGTTCAAACTGTGAAGTCAAAACGCTTTCTATTGTATGATGACCACTGTTATGAGTTCTTGGTGCAGCTTCATTAACGAAGAGTTCACCCTTTTTATCGATAAAAAACTCAATTGCCAATAAACCACACATATCTAATTTTTCTATTATTGTATGTGATATTTTTGATGCGAACTGTTCATGTTCAACAGAAATATCAGCAGGACAGATAAGTTTATCAACCAGATTTGCTTTTGCATCAAAAATCATATCCACAGCAGGGTATGATTTTATTTCTCCTGAAGAGTTTCTGCTGACAATAATTGCTATCTCTTTATATATCTCGATTTTCTCTTCAACTATTGACTCTCCGTCAAGAAGTAAATTAATATCATTAAATGAATTAATCACAGCTACACCTCGTCCGTCATATCCACCTGTCTTGAGCTTTTGCACAAAGGGAAATTTAAGTTGACCTTGATTTATGTCACGCAGTACTTCTTCTTTGTTATTATATGACTTAAATAGAGAGGTAGGTATATTGTGTTTTACATAAAACTCTTTTTGATTCTCTTTATTTTGAAATAGTTTTAAAATTGATGGGTCAGGAACGATTTTGACTCCTTCAGCTTGTAACTGAAATAAAGCATCTGTATTTATACTTTCTATCTCAAAAGTTAAAAGGTCAACCTGTTTACCAAAATTATAAACAGTTTCATAATCAAACCTGCTACCCTTAAAACTATAATTCGCTACTCCTGAAGCAGGGCAATCTTCAACTTCATCAAGTACATAGGTCGTTATATCCCATTTACTTGCTTCTTGTATCAACATCTTACCTAATTGACCGCCTGAAATAATACCTAATCTTAAGTTTGAAGATAATAACTTATCCATCATCTACCTTTCTTCAATAATTAACTGATTAATTTGAATATAGCAATGTTTTTAGTCTGTATTTTTTTGTAAAGTTTTTTTTCTTTAATTATGCCTATATCTGACTTTCTGCACTTAAAATTAGCATTTTTACCTATTTATTTTACTTTGTAATTTCTTATTTTTTTGTTATCGATTTTATTAAAAATTGGTTTTATTTTATTTAGGATAATCAGCTAAAAAGTTTATTTGCTTTATTTTAACTAAGTAAAATCAAAAATAAAAAAAAACTTCTTGACTTTATAATGTTTATGATACAAATTGTTATCATAAACTCTAATCCTAAAGTTAAAGGAGTAAGGCATGAAAAAAAGAAGAACCATTATTATGGGTGCTGCTGGAAGAGACTTCCACAATTTCAACACCTTTTTTCGTGGAAATGAAATGTATGATGTAGTAGCTTTTACAGCTACACAAATCCCTGACATCGACGGAAGAAAGTATCCTGCTGAATTAGCAGGAGAACTTTACCCTCAAGGAATTCCGATATATGCCGAGGAAGAGTTAGTTTCGTTAATTAAATCATTAGAAGTTGATTTAGTTGTTTTTGCTTATAGTGATGTAACGCATGAAAGAGTAATGCATAATGCTTCAATTGTAAATGCGATTGGTGCTGATTTTATGCTCATGGGTAAATCTCATACTCAGGTAAAGACTAGTAAACCGCTTGTAACAGTTTGTGCTGTAAGAACAGGTTGCGGAAAAAGCCAGACAACAAGAGCAGTTGTTAAGGCTTTAAAAGAAAAAGGCTTAAAGGTTGTTTCCATCAGACATCCAATGCCTTATGGAGATTTAGTTGCTCAGAAGGTTCAAAGATTTGCTACAATTCAAGACTTGCATGACCATAAATGTACTATCGAAGAAATGGAAGAGTATGAACCACATGTTAGTATGGGCAGTGTGATTTATGCCGGCGTAGATTATGAAGCAATTGTCAGAGAAGCAGAAAAAGAAGCTGATGTAATTATTTGGGATGGTGGTAACAATGATATGCCATTTTATACATCTGATAAAGAATTAAAGATTGTTGTTTTAGATCCTCATAGAGCAGGTCATGAAACAACATATCATCCAGGAGAAACAAATGTTTATGATGCCAATGTTTTTGTAATCAATAAAATAGATACAGCAGATATAGCTGATATACATGCAGTAAGAGACAGTATCAGAGCACTAAACCCTAAGGCTGTTGTCATTGATGGAGCTTCTCCGGTCTTTGTTGATAATGTTGATCTAATTGCCGGCAAGAAAGTTCTGGTGGTTGAAGATGGTCCTACTCTTACTCATGGAGAAATGCTTTATGGTGCAGGAGTAATTGCAGCTGAAAAATTTGCTGCTGCTGATCTTGTTGATCCTAGAGAATGGGCTGTAGGTTCAATCAAGGAAACATTTGAAAAATACCCTGACATCGGCATATTACTACCTGCAATGGGTTATGGCGAACAACAAATGAAAGACTTAGAAGAGACTATTAACAAGTGTGAATGTGATTCTGTTATTATAGCTACTCCAATAGATTTAGCCAGAATCATAAAAATAAACAAACCTCATTGCAAGGTTTCTTACGAACTTCAAGAAATTGGTTACCCTACTGTAAAATCTGTTATTGACAAATTTCTTAACTAAAATAATTTAACGCTAATAATCAGGAGATATGTTTTAAAAGACATACTCCTGATTTTTATTTCGATAAAAAAAATCAAAAAAATACATGGAGGAAATCATTATGAACAAGAAAGCTGTTCTTGCTCTTGGTGGCAATGCAATTATTCAACCTGGTCAAAAAGGTACTGTTTCTGAACAATTTAAAAACACTCGTGAAAGTTTAGGTGGGATTGTTGAGTTAATCTCTCAAGGTTATCAACTTGCTATCACTCACGGAAACGGACCTCAGGTCGGCAATATGCTTATTCAGCATAATGCAGGTATTGAAAAGGGTGTTGCTCCTTTACCGCTCGGTGTTCTTAATGCAGCTACAGAAGGTACTATGGGTTATATGATTGAACAAAGTCTGCAAAATTGTCTTCATAAACATAATATAGAACAAGATGTAATTACTATTGTTTCTCAAGTTGTTGTTGACAAAAATGACCCAAGTGTAAAAAATCCTACTAAACCTGTCGGACCTTTTTATTCAAAGGAACAAGCTGATATGCTTGAAAAAGAATTTGGTTGGACTATCGTTGAAGACGCAGGTCGAGGTTATAGACAAGTCGTACCTTCACCCATTCCTCTTGATATCGTTCCTTTTAAAACAATAAAAAAACTTGTGGATGACAATAATATAGTTATTGCTTGTGGTGGTGGTGGCATCCCGGTTTATATTGAAGAAGATGGCACTTATGAAGGTGTTGATGCAGTTATTGATAAAGACTTTGCTTCTGCTCTGCTTGCCGTAAAAATTGAAGCTGATTTATTGGTTATCTTGACAGGTGTTGATAAGGTTGCTATTAATTTTGGAAAACCTGAACAGAAAAATATTGACAAAATGAATATCGAAGAAGCTCAAAGATATCTTGACGAAGGACAATTCCCTAAAGGAAGTATGGGTCCAAAAATTGCTGCCGCTATTAGTTTTATTAAACAAGGTGGTAAAAGAGTACTAATTACTTCTATCGAAAAGATTGTTGATGCTTTTGCAGGTAATACAGGAACTATAATAGAATAAATTATATTTAAATTAACTTTGAGCTTGAGTCTCTAATCGCGAAGCGAGAAGGGGCTTGAGTTCAAAGATTTAGATATGCTTTGTTGTCCTCAGCTCACACTCACTTCTTTCGCTGCAAGTCATGTAAAAAGACAAATTTATTTCTTGACAGTATTTTATAGAAATGTAAAAATTGTATTATAATTATTAATGTATAGAGTGTAAAGAATCTGGAAATAGAATATCAACTTATTTAATTAAAAGGAAAAGGGATGATAATTTCAAAAAAAATATCTTTACTGACATAGTAAAATCTATGTGCCTTTTGAGAAGAGAGACCCACGCTCTTGAATTAAAAGAGCTTCATAATAAGTATATATCTGTCCCTCTATACTATACTATACTATACTATACT
>CAZJNG010000177.1:0-5784 GCA_964547265.1 uncultured Candidatus Cloacimonadota bacterium
TTACCATTAACAAACCCATCGATATTTGCAGTCATTGGATCATTCAAAGAAACAGGAATATGTAAATAGTCATAACCGGATGAGTTTATCTGTATCGAACCAACACAGTTATCTCCGTCAAATACTGCAATTTCATCTCCGACTCTAAGGTCATTGCCTGATAATAAAGCAGAGTTGATATATATATTCATGTGATGAAAACCATTGCCCGACCACACAGGAGTAAAATAGTTTCCAGCAAATATAGGACTTAATGCTAAGATCAACATCATTAGAAAGATAATCTTTTTCAAAATAAGCTCCTTTCATAACTTGAATTTTCGGCAGAGAATTGTATCCCTGCCGAGTAAATTATTTTTATTTAATCAATACCATTTTTTTAATTACTTGCTTATTTTCAGTAATTAGTCTGGTGAAGTAAACGCCTGAGCCTACTTTTCTATTATTATTATCCACACCATTCCATGCAACCTGATATGCACCTGCTTCATGATGCCCGGAGATTAGTGTTTTCACTTTTTGACCTTTAACATTAAATATCTCAAGAGAAACATTGCCTGCCAAATGAGTGCTGAATTTAATATTTGTTGTCGGATTAAACGGATTGGGATAAATTGCCGTAATGTCAGTAATTGCAGGCAATACAATATCTTCTTCAGAAGTCATTGTGTCTATCTGAATAACAGATGTTCCGCTTGGAATAAATTGATTGGTTCCTGAAACAAGGACAAATGAAGGATTGATTATCTCGGTTTCTGTTTCTTGCAACCAAATACGAATTGCAAAGTCATTGTTTGGAATAAATCCATTGATATTCTCATCAAGACCGTCATTCATTGAAGTTATAATTGAAATATAGCCTTCCTGTCCGGTATAAACACTCGCTCCTACACAATAGTCTCCGTCAAATACAGCTATTTCATCACCTTCATTTAGGTTTTGTAATAGCATCTCATTAACTAGTGTATAAACATTAAAATGTTGGAATCCATTACCTGACCATACAGGCTGATAATGAACTAGTTCTCTGATAGATTTTTGTTCTTGCTTTTCAGTTTTGACTGTTTTTCTTCTGTTGCTTGCAACTAGAATCTCATCATATCCCGCATAAGTAAAAGTGAAATCCTCTGTCGCTTTCACTACATATCCCTGTCCAGGCATGAAACTATAAAGATTATCAATAAGACCAATGACCGGAATTATCTCCATCGCTCTACCTTGCTGATCCATTACTTTAACTATTTGACCACTTTCAAAAAGTGACTCAAGTAAGTAATATGTACTTTCTTCATAATCATAAGGATATGAGATAATGTTCCAACCTGTAGTTAGTGGGATATTAAGAGGTAATTCTACATGTTCTCCCAAGATGTTAAGGTAACTCATGGAGTTGACTCTCACTCTATAACCTTGAGATAAAGATATATCTCCAATATTATTTTCCCAGCTTTCCAAAAGATATTCTAAAGCATCACCCGTTTGATCTTGAACTTTATCTAAAGAAGCACTATTGATAAGTTCACTAAAGATATCCAGCATGTCTAAACTTTCTGGTACTCTGTTAGCAGAGATTATATTCCAACCTTGAGTTAATCTGATTCTTTGTGTGTTGTCAGGAATATCAATATATACTTGGATTGGACTTGATTCACTATATTCATAGACAGCTGTAACTTCATAAAGATAAGTTTGTGCTGCTTCAATGAAAGTGTCAGTATAGGTTAGTGCAGTTATGGGCTCATCGTTGAGTAAGTTACCGTTTTTATAGACATTATAACCGATCAAATCTTCGTAAGGTACTTCATAATCTCTTTGTATAGAAGTAATAGCTTTATTATTTCTGCTATTTGTAAAGAGATTAGAAATTTCAGTTTCCGTTAAGTACTTGTTATATATTTTAACATCATCTATTGTGCCGGAGAAAAACGGGCTGTTTGGAAATGATGGCCAATCTTGTAGCATCTCAACATAACCTATTGTCCAGTATTGACAATCGTTCACATGATCACTTTTAGCTATTCTTTGACCTTTTAGTTCTCCATTAACATATAATGAAATGCCGTAATAATTTTGTGTTAAAACAACATGATGCCATTGATTATCATTGTATGATTCTGTAGTGCTTATAGTTGTAGGATTTGGATAAACTCCTGCTAAGATTCTACCTTGCTCATCTAGATATATGCGTTTATCACCATAAGAACTATCTGTATAATAATCAGTGTTTCCTATAATCGGACAGTTTGTTGCAAATGTTTTAAACCAAAGCGAAACAGTAAACTGTTCGTATGAAACATCAAAAGTTTGAGCTGAGACATAATCTCCAAAACCATTAAAACTAAGAGCTGATTCATAGTTGCCAAATCTGTCATAAACAAAGGTAGTTCCAAAAGAAATACCATGATGGTTATACCCGCTCATATCATTAGTATTACCTGTAAAAGCAAAGTCAATGATTAAATCTCCTTCATGCTCTGTCGGCTCTTCCCAGTTTAAGATCACATTATTGTTTTCATAAACTGCTATTAAGTTTCGAGGAGGGATTGGGTAAAAAGGCAAAGTTGTGTCTGTGGTTATCTCAATATCATCAAGCATTAGTAAAGACATTTGATTATTATTGCTGTTATGATGTCTGAATGCAATATAAATTTCTTGACCTGCATATTGAGTAAGGTTAATATTTCTTTCTTGCCATTCTGAATTAGATACATATTCACTATAAATAGGGAAGAAATCCCATGAATTGTTTGAGTAAGTTGAAATCATAACAGAATAAAACTGTTGAGTTCTATCTGCATTAAGATTCATGATATAATATTGCAAATCTATACTTAAAACTTCAGGTAAAACTAGTTTAGGTGTGACTATCCAGTTATCAGGATTGAAGACTAAACCTGAAAAGAAACCAGATAAGCTTCCGGTTGCTTTGTTATCAATACCGGATTCTCCTTCAACATCAACAGAGTACCAGTTAAGTTCATCATTATCAAGATCATGAAGTCTCCAGCCTAAAGGAGGGAAAAACTCACCTTCAAAATCTTCAATCCAAGGGAAATCAGAAATAACAACTGATTCAGGGAAATAATTCACTCCTGTTTCCGTCGGGACTGATTCACCTGCTTCATAAACTGCGGTTACAGAATAAATATAATACCCATAGTTAAGGTCATAATCTGTATAGGTCAATTCGGTTATAGGTTCAGGAGTAAGTAATATTTCATCTCGATATACATTATATCCAACAAGAGAACGGTTTTGATTGCGGAGTGTTTTTGTTGAATTATGTCTAATATTTGAAAGAGACCAGACTGCATTATTCTTAGTTGAGGTCGGAATGGTAGTTGATTTAAATGAAGGGATATTATTACCTGTCTGAATTGTTTTTGTTGTTAACGCTAACCTTCCTGAAGGTGTATCAGCATAGCCTTTTATCATCCAGTTATATGTTAAAGATGAAGCAAGAGCAGTGAGGGTTGTCCAATTATCAAAGTATATTAAATTTCCATATCCTTCATAAACAGGACCATTATCACAACCGGCAGGATGTCCGGAAGTAGTTACAATACGATAACCTATCCATAATTCCTGGTTATGTGGTATGTTTACAGGTGTATTAAGATTTATTATTTCCCAGTTTTGCACAGCAGCCTGACCAACATATTGTTGATAAACTAAATCACCGGGATAATAAGGTTCAGCTGAACCACCTGTCCAGATTTGGATTGTATATTCTGCAGTTTCATAATTTGTCATAATTGCTACTTGTGATAATTGAGCACCGGCAACTCCTAAATTTTGAAGTTGTTCAGGAGTAAATCTTTGAGCCACTGAGAAATCTGCAGTAGATCCTGTACCAATAGAATGACTTGGTTCATCAAGTAAAGCATGGGTAAACCATCCGCTTTCAAGTCCCGGCTCATCCCAACTTAAAACCACATTATTGCCATCCAGTTGATGAGTGAGGTTTCTTGGTGGTAATAAATCGGTATAAGGTACATTTGGGGTTGCATTCACATAATTTGATGGAAGAGATTCATTTTCTTCATAAACTGCAGTTACGAAATATGTATAAGTTGTGCCGTTTGTAACACTTGTATCTGAGAAATAGTTGTCAGTTAGGCTTTCTTCATATAGTTCATTATTGCGATAAAGGTTATAACCTGTTAAATCATCATGCCAAATTTCATCCCACTGTAAATCAACGATTTGGTTTCCTGCGAAAGCAACTAGATTTTGAGGAGCAGGATAATAATCATCAACAGTATTACCTGTAACAATCAAAGAAAAAGCCTGGCTCATATTACCATATAGACTGTTTTTATGTGAAATAGATAAAGTATATGTTTGTCCCGGTGTTGGGTTTTCTATATATACAACTTCAACATTGTCACGGAAGTTGTCTCCTGTTGTTGCAGAGTTAGAAGGATTTGCAGGGTCAAGGATATAAGGTTCAAATTCATCATATTCATCAAAAATTCTTAAATCAAGGTCATTAACCAACATAGAGTTTGTAGGATTAAGTGTAGGATTTAGAGGATTGCCTTGTATATCAGTCCAGACAATTGTAGCTTTAAGAGGTTGATCGCCTGTAGCGGTAAATTCAAGGGTGAATGTTTGATTATTACTCAAATCCATTTCATAAATATGAGCTGAGTTTTGAGAGTTGTGTGTCATAACTTCTGCTGCTTTTTCAGTGTCCATAAGTCCCCAACCAAAACGATAGTCAGGCCCCGGAGCACCACTAATCATATCGTTAGCAGTATGAATAAGCAAGGCTTTCATTGTGCTTGCTTTAAGAGTTTGTCCGGGATTAAGATTTTCCTGATGTTGTAAAAGAAGTCCAATAGCTCCACTCACCATAGGAGAAGCCATAGATGTTCCATTATATGAGGAATAACTGTTAAATGTTGCTGTATTTTGAAATACAGGAGAGTAAACGCTAACACCTTTTGCCACGATATCAGGTTTTATTCTACCGTCATCTGTAGGTCCCCAGCCGCTAAAAGATGACATTTGTGATTGAGCATCAACTGCACCTACGGTAAGGATATTTTTAGCAAGTCCTGCTGAAGAGATAGTGTCATAACCATCTGCTCCACCGTCAATATCTCTTACTTGATTTGTCCATGTCCATCCACCACCTGTTTGAGCATAATGTCCTGTTCCGGGAGCTGGCCCATAACCTCTGTCATTGCCGGCAGATTTAACTATCAAATACTCGTTAGCATTATAGGCAATCTGATCCCATGATTGTGCATAATTATCATAAAAGCCAAAGCGGTAATCTTCAGTATTAGAAATTGTAGGATTACCATACCAATACCAATTTTCTTCTGAACTGTTATAATTCCAACCTGTTATAATTCCATAAGAGTGATTAGACACTTTTAGACCATTAGCGGCTGCTAATGCCATTTCGCTGTTATCACTATTCCAGTCATATGCCTTGAGAGATCCTGCAAAAGACATTCCTCTGGCAGATAATTGAGTTCCTCTGGCAATCATAGTTCCTGCAACATGAGTTGCGTGAGAACTAAAAGCAGAGGGCGAATCCATTTGCTGAACTCTTCCCTGAAATTCCTGATGAGCTGCAAATGTACCTCCACCATCCCACATACCGAGATTCTGCCCCATACCGGTAATTCCTAATCCTGCACTACCGCCTGGATAAAGATTGCTTGCTTTAATGAGGCTTGCTCCTTCGGCGTTATGCGTAGTATAGTAAAGTGGTATATTATTTTCAAATTTCATTAGTTCAATTACTTGTCCGTCCTCAAATTCTTG
>CAZJNG010000178.1:0-5782 GCA_964547265.1 uncultured Candidatus Cloacimonadota bacterium
CTTGATGTATAAGGCTATCATAAGCTGTTGGTGTGCCTAATAAGGCATCGACACTCATAGCAGTTGTAATATCAGCTACTTTACAAAGATGTTCTGCTCTTAAAAGTGCTAATGATGCAATACCGGTCATAACTTGAGTACCATTATTTAAAGCTAAGCCTTCTTTGGCAGCTAATTTAACAGGTTTTATACCTGCTAGTTTCATTGCTTTAGCACCACTCATGATTTTCCCTTTATATTCTGCTTCGCCATGTCCAATTAAAACTAGGGCTAAATGAGATAGTGGGGCTAAATCACCACTAGCTCCAACAGAACCTTTTTCTGGGATACAAGCATGAACCCCGGCATTCAACATATCAATTAAAGCTTGTAATGTACCTAATCTAATTCCTGAAAATCCTTTAGCTAGAACATTTATCCTTAATAAATGGATTGCTCTTACTTCTTGTACAGGTAAAAGAGTACCAACTCCTGTAGCATGGCTTAGAATTAAATTTTCCTGTAACTCTTCTATTTGCTCAACAGGTATTGTAATATTTGCAAACTTTCCAAAACCGGTCGTCAAACCATAAACTATCTTTTTTTCTGATATAATTTGATCAACAAACTCTCTGCATCTGATTACCCTTGATTTAGACTCATCTGATAATTCAATTTGCTTTTTATTTACTGCAACTTCATATATCTGCTCAAGTGTCAAAGAATTGCCATCAATTATGATTACATCATTCATAGAATACCTCTTAGTAATTTTTTTTGTACAAATTCATTTTTTACTATCTAAATGTCAATAAGTTTTTTAAAAATTAGTAAAAGACTCTTTAGATTTGACATTCATTATTCATGATCATAAACTAAAATTATTAATAATTTCTGCTATTATTTAAGTTAAAAAGAAACACTTTGAATATAATAACCCTTGCTAATAATTAAGACGAGATTCTTACTGTGTTAAATATGACAAAACAATACGATTCTTTTGTTAATATAATTTTAAATCTTCATTCCTTTTGCAATAGATGCTGTCTCAAAATGCAGAATACTTCAACAAGCACACTTAATTGTTGCTTGCTAAAATATTGAGTGTATATGATTTATGTTGTTAGGTGCAAACAAGGGTGTTTGCACAACAGTAATTTCAGGACATGTTCAATAATAACGAGACGAACTGTTCCGGTTACATTTGCTGCATATTGTAACCATAAAAGTTGTTTTTGCATAACCTCTGTTATTGCTGGTTAAGACCGCTAATGTACATGAGACCTCCAGGATGCTTTTTTCCCTCTTGGAGGTCCCTTATTGTTTAGCCGTAAATCTGATATTGTTTTAAGTTAAACTTTTTATTTACTTGTTAAGTATAAAGTATTTTTATATTTTATAGTTATCTCATTACAATAATTTTTAAAAAGAATTATTAGTTATGATTTCTTTTAAAGTGTGAGCCGAGACGGTTCGTCTCAGCAGTTTTTTTGATTACTGTCTTGCAATCTTTATTTCATGATTTATAACAATTTAAAAGGCTAGAATGTTTTTTTAAATGAAGCGACCGGACGAGCCGTCCGGTCACAGGTTTGAAAAACATTTCTACATTTTAAGGCAGTCTTTGATATCAGAATAACAGATAATTACTAGCTTATTATCCATTTATTGAATAATAATTTATCTTCTACATTTGCTCTAATAACCATATTTATTCCATTATTAATATATTCTTTGTCGATTATAATGACTTTATCATGTAATTGTGCTAATATCTTCTGTTCATTATGAGGTATGAAAAGCTTATAATCACAAGTTAGGAATAGCTTGTTCTTAATGGTTTCTAAAAGAGTTTCAACATTATCACCTGTCAAAGCAGATACAGAAAGTGCTTTTTCAGTAAATTGATTTAGAATAAAACTAAAATCAAAATCACATTTATCTGTTTTATTGAAAACTAGTAATACAGGAATATCCGCAGCTTTTATTTCATTTAAAACATTGTTTACTTCTCTGATATAGATACGATAATCAGGATCAGATATATCAATCACATGTAGGAGTAAGTCAGCATCTTTAGCTTCTTTGAGCGTGGCATTAAATGATGCCACAAGCTGATGAGGTAGTTTTGAAATGAATCCTACAGTATCAGAAATTACTATTTCACATCCTATACTTAGGTTTAACTGTCTTGAAGTAGAAGACAAAGTAGCAAAAAGTTGGTCCTTTACATATACTTCAGATCCTGTTAATTTATTAAATAAAGTTGATTTACCTGCATTAGTATAGCCCACCAAGCAAACTTTTTTCTGACCGGAACGATTTTTAGATTGAACTTCTTTTTGTTTTTCTACTTTTTGTAATGCTTGTCGTAATTGATAAATCTCTGTTTCAATAGACCTTCTGTCCATCTCTAATTTAGTTTCACCTGAGCCTCTGGCAGCTAAACCTATTGCACCGTTTGATGAACCACCCAGCCTATCTAAGCCTGACTGATTATTTCTTAATCGAGGTTTTTCATAGCAAAGTTCTGCTAATCTTATCTGCATTCTTGCTTCTGTAGTTTTTGCATGCATATAGAAAATATTAAGGATTAGTTCTGTTCTATCCATCGTTTCTATCTCAAACTTATTTTCTATGTTTTTTACTTGCGAAGGTGTAAGTTCATCATCAAAAATAAGTAAATCAATATTGTTTTCAGACATAATCTCTTTAAGTTCTTTAAGAAAACCTGAGCCGACAAAAGTTGCAGAATCTCGTTTTGTTCTTTTTTGAATCTTAATATCAAATACAGTTACACCTGCCGTTTCAGCGAGTCTGGCTAGTTCTTTTAATGAACGATTAACTTCAGTTTCAGAATCTTTTTGTAAAACAACTCCAACGAGGATTGCTTTTTTTGATTCTTGATCATTATTTATTTCTATAAGTTGACCTTTTGACATAATATCTCCTTTCAGATTATTCATTTTATGGAATTTGTGGGAAACAACTCTGCGATTATCCATGTGAGATTTTTGTCATCTCTTACAACTATTCTTAAGAAAAAAATCCGAAAAGAGATGAAATTTACATGGCAATACAGACATAATCATCCCTGTTCGGATTCTTCAATCAAACTAACAAAGATGAACTCTCTAGAATCTTAATTTTAATATTTTCATTTCACTACTCCTTTAATTTTTTACTATTAAATAAGATGTAGTATTTTTTGTCAAGAATTATTTTCAATATTCTTTTTTCTTGACATTTTTAAGCCTAACTCAAAATATTTACTCAAATAAAAAATAGATAAAAAGGAGAACACTTATGGATAAGATGCCTTATGCAGAACCGTGGCGTGTTAAGATGATTGAATCAGTAAAAATTCTTAGTAGAGAAGAAAGAGAAGAAATAATTAAAAAAGCACAATATAATCTTTTTAATATTCCTGCTGAAGATGTTTTTATTGATTTATTGACAGATTCGGGAACCGGTGCTATGAGCGATAAACAATGGTCGGCAATCATGCAAGGTGATGAAAGCTATGCAGGTTCAAAAAGTTTTTTCAAAATGAAAAATACTATTACTGAACTTTTAGGCTTTCCTTTCGTTTTACCAACACATCAAGGCAGAGCAGCTGAAAATGTACTTTTTTCAGTTTTAGTAAAAGAAGGTAATATTATTCCGGGAAACGCTCATTTTGATACTACTAAAGGACATATTGAATTTCGTAAAGCTATACCTGTTGATTGTACGATAGATGAAGCAACTGATCCGACAGTATATCACCCATTTAAGGGCAATATCGACATTAAAAAATTAGAAAACACAATTGAAAAACATGGAGTTAAAAATATTCCTTTTGTTGTTTTAACTGTTACTTGTAATACTGGTGGCGGACAACCTGTTTCAATGGAAAATATTAAGGCAGTAGCTGAAGTATGTAAAAAACACAAGATCACCCTGATTTTTGATTCAGCTCGATTTGCAGAAAATGCATATTTTATCAAAACAAGAGAAGAAGGTTATCAAGATAAATCCATTAGAGAAATAGTCAAAGAGATGTTTTCTTATGCTGATGGTATGACAATGAGTGCTAAAAAAGATGCTATTATTAATATCGGTGGCTTTATTGCACTCAATAGTGAAGATATTTATAAAAAAGCATGTACATTTAGCATAATATTTGAAGGTTTTGTTACTTACGGCGGAATGAGTGGCAGAGATATGGAAGCACTAGCAGCAGGTCTCATGGACGGCACTGAATTTACATATTTACACGCAAGAATATCGCAAGTAAAATATTTGGGAGAAAAATTGAAAGAAGCAGGTATTCCTCTTCTTGAACCTTTCGGTGGACATGCAATTTATGTTGATGCTAAAAAGTTTTTGCCGCACATACCTCAAAAACAATATCCTGCACAAGTTTTAGGTGTAGCTTTATATGTTGAAGCAGGTGTTCGCGGTGTAGAAATTGGTACTGTACTTGCAGACAGAGACCCTGTTACCAGAGAAGAAAGACCACCAAAAATGGAGTTACTGAGACTTGCAATTCCTCGTCGAGTTTACACTAATAATCACATGGATTTCATTATTTGGGGACTAAAAAAAGTGTGGGAAAAAAGAGAATCTCTTAAAGGACTAAAAATTATCGAAGAAGCAGAAATTATGAGACATTTTACTGCTACTTTTGAAAAAATTGATTAAAAACTATAAGAATAATTACCCTCTAAGCAAGTTTTAGAGGGTTTTTTATTTATATATTAATTGATTATATAACATCAAGTTAGGTATATCCTGTAAAACAAAAAGTTACAATTATGCAATTTTTTCTTGACGACTTTATACAATAAATGTTATAGCAAGAAATATCAAGTATGTTTAATCAATATAAGGAGTTTTTGATTAAGATTATTCTTGAAACTATATATAGTAAGGAGTGATAGCATGAATTATCAAAGACTTATTGAAAAAGCAATCATTTTTATGGAAAATAACTTGTTCAATCAAGTAAGTCTTGAAGATATATCTGATAATGTGCACTTATCTTTATATCATTTTCACAGAGTATTCACCACTTGTTCAGGCTATACTCTTAAAGATTATTTACGAAAGAGGCGTCTTTCAGAAGCTGCTCGTGCTATTATCTTTAATAATAAAAGTATAAAAGCAATAGCAAAAATGTATCAGTTTGAAACACATGAACACTTTACCAGAGCTTTCAAAAAGGAGTTTAAAGTAACACCGGGAGAGTTCAGAAAAAGAAATGTTCAATTCACTTATTTCCCCCCATATAGTGAAACAATTCATTTAAACCTTATTAAAATGAAAGGATTACCTAAAATGAAACCAGTTATTGTAGAAAAACCTGAGTTTAAGATTGTTGGATTAAAATGTACAACTACTATGTCAACAAATTCTATTCATCTTTTGTGGGAAAATTTTAACAAAAGATGTTCTGAAGTAAAAAATGGATATAACCTCTGGGTTGGAGTTTGTCCTTGGGCTGAATGTGAAAATTTTGACAATGATACTCCTTTTGAGTATATAGCAGGTCGTGCTGTTGAAAACTTTGATGATGTGCCTGAAGGAATGATGACATGGACAGTTCCTGCTGCCAAATATGCTGTATTTACTCATAAAGGTTGCCTTGAGAGTTTATCCGAAACTTATAAATACATCTATTGTGTTTGGGCTGAAGAAACTGACATGGTTCTGGATAAAGCAGACCAATTAGAAATTTACGATGAAAGATTTAAGTTTGGTCAGGAAGATTCTGAATTTGACATTTTAATACCGGTTAAATAATAACATCAAAAGATAA
>CAZJNG010000179.1:0-5740 GCA_964547265.1 uncultured Candidatus Cloacimonadota bacterium
TTCTTGTGTAACATTGTTACCTCTAAAGGTGAAATTATTAGCTCTGGAAATTTTACCTTCCTTTATGCTAATTTCTGCACTTAAGAATTGTTGATTTTCTTCAACAGGTTTGATTGCATTAAGTTTTGTTTCTACAAAGAGAAAGCCTCTACTTAAGTATAAATCTGTCAGATTTATCTGGGTTCTTTTGATATCTGCAATGCTCATTTCAGAAAATTCGCTTAAGTTTAAAAACTCTCTAAGCTTATCATCACTAAAATATTGATTTTCAGTGAAGTTAATTGTATGAATTATAGGTTCAGGGTACTCTTCAATCTTAAAAATAACATCAGCATATTGACCGGAAATCCTTTCTCCGAACATAACAGGAATTATAGAAGGTGGGTTTATCTTAAGCATAAACTTTTCCCGAGAATGATAAAAATCTGTGATTCTTTTTACATCGTCATTAATTAAGGCTCTGTCGACAGTATTTCCTTCACTCAATAAAATGATATTTTTTAACTGATTTGCAGAAAAACTTTCATTTCCCTCAAATATTATTCTTCTGATAATCAGATTTGCATTATCGGCTAAGCAAAATTGACTTATTATAAGTGAGAAAAGAAAGAATATCAGTTTAAGATATTTATTACAAAGACTCACGAGCCTATCCTAAAATACAGAAATGTTCAACAAGCACCCTTGCTTGTTGTTTTATAAAATACTGAATATAAGAGACTTATTGTCTTAGGTGCAAGCAAGGATGCTCGCACAACAAACATTCTACAAGCACCCCTGCTTGTAGGTAAAAAAAGTGCAAGCAAGGATGCTCGCACAACAATAGTTTTGAGACAGCCGTTCACAATACCTTTAAATCAGATTTGATTATGCTTATTAACTCTTTAACTAATAAATCAGCAGAGACTTTTTTGATTATTTTACCTTTTTTAAAGATAAGTCCTTCATTTTTTCCGCCGGCTATACCGTAATCTGCTTCTTTTGCTTCACCCGGTCCGTTGACTTCACAGCCCATTACAGCAACAGTTATTTCGAGATTTGATAATGGTTCGAGTTGTTTTTCTACTTCTTTGGCAAGATCAATTAAAGGTATACTTGTTCTGCCACAGGTAGGGCAACTGATTAGTTCTAAACCTTTTCTTAAATTTAGTGATTTGAGTATTTGTTTAGCTACTGCAATCTCGTTGACAGGATCAGCAGTTAATGAAACCCTGATAGTGTCTCCAATACCTTCTGCAAGTAGAGTCCCAATCCCAATAGAGGATTTGATTGTACCTGTGAAATCAGTTCCTGACTCTGTAACACCAAGGTGTAAAGGATAATCAGTTTTTTTTGAAAGCAGTCTGTAAGATTCAATAGTCAGAGGTACAGAACTTGCTTTGACAGAAATCTTTATATTATTATAATTATATTTTTCTAAAATTCTGACATGTTCCAAAGCACTTTCGACAATACCTTGTGCTGAGACTCCATATTTGGCTAAGATATGTTTAGCAATAGAACCACTATTGACTCCGATTCTGACAGGAATATTCCTTTCTTTAAGGAAGTCAATCACTTGTTTTACCCTATCTTCGTTGCCAATATTGCCGGGATTGAGTCTAAGTCCGTCAATTCCTGCCTTAATTGATTCAATAGCCAGTCTGTAATCAAAATGGATGTCTGCAATCAAGGGAAGACTTACTTGTTTTCTAATCTCATTTATAGCATTTGCACTTGCCATGTCAGGTATAGCGATTCGAACTATTTCACAACCTGCTTGTGTTAGTTCATCTATTTGTTTTACAGTATTATCAATTTCATAAGTCTTAGTGTTACACATTGATTGAATGCTGATGTGACTGTCTCCACCGATGTAGATATTACCCAGTTTAATTTGCTTTGTTTTTTTTCTAGTTATCATATTATTAATCTCTTTAATTAAATTTACCTATCCTTGATCTTAAGGCACTACGAGTTAAGCCAAGATATTCAGCTGTTTTTGTTTTGTTATAATTAAACTTTTGTAAAGCCTTTTTGACTATTTCAATTTCAAGACTTTCGATATTGAGTTTATCTTCAGGTAAGACAATGTTGCCGGGTTGAAGTGGCTTCTCCCTGCAATCGTTATAGATTTCATCATTTTCTAAAAACGAGAGGTATTGAGCTTTAACTTCATAGTCATCATAAAGCAAGACAACTCTTTCAATTGTGTTTTGAAGTTCTCTGATATTACCCGGCCAGTTATAATTTTCTAAGAGTTTGGTCGCGGCTTTATCAAACAATCTGAATTTTCTTTTTTTTGTTTCTGAAAACTGATATAAAAACATTTGGGCTAAGGGGATTATCTCTTCTTTTCTGTCTTTTAAAGGAGGGATGACTATTTTAGCTACACTGAGTCTGTAGTATAAATCTGACCTGAACCTGCCTTCTTTTGTTAAATCAAGTAGATTTTTATTTGTTGCACAGATAAAGCGAACATCCAGTTTTATTTTTTTATTGCTGCCTACTCTATATATTTCGAGTTGCTGAATAGCTCTAAGTAGTTTTGGTTGTAAATCTAAAGGCATTTCACCAATTTCATCAAGGAATATAGTACCGCCTTGAGCAAGTTCAAGTTTACCGACCTGTCCGCTTTTTTTAGCACCTGTAAAGGCACCTTCTTCATAGCCGAAAAGCTCGCTTTCGAAAAGAGATGGAGAAATAGCAGAACAGTTTATGGAAACAAAGGGCTTATTTATTTCCGCATTACCATAATGAACTTTTCTAGCTATAACTTCTTTACCTGTACCTGTTTCTCCTTCTATCAATACAGGTACTGCCCTGTCCTGATGTAGTTTTTCACACATAGAGGTAATAGCTTTCATAGAATCAGAGAAAATTCCTACATTACCAATGCCAACTACGCTTGAGTAAGCAGTTTGATAAAATTTCAATTGTTTTTGAAGTTTTTCTGTCTCTTTAGTAAAGGTTTGAGTAAAATTATCTTTGAGTTCAGTGTTTTCTGATAAAAGGCTTTGATGTTCTTCTACTTTATCAAGGATTGATGCGAGTTCTTCAATATTTACGGGCTTTTGCAAATAGTCATAAGCTCCTGCTTTTAATGCTCTGATTGCACTATCAGTGTCTGCATATCCGGTAATAAGTATTACATCTGTTAGTTTGCCTTTAGGATTGTTTTTAATCTCTTCGATCAGTTCAATACCTGTCATAATCGGCATTTTAATGTCGCTTATTACTACAGGATAATGAAACTCTTGCCAAGCTTTCCAGGCATCCAGCCCATTTCTGAATTCAACTACATCGTGACCAAGCTGTTCAACAATAAAATCTCTAATGGCTTCACGGCTTAAATCTTCATCGTCAACTAATAAAATTTTCATAATAACTCCATATTGTAAAGCTTTTAAAAAGAATCTTAGAATGTCAAGAAAAATTTATACTTCAAGTATCACAGAAGCAATGGCAATGTCTTTTAAATGACTTAGAGAAATATGTGTATGGTTGATATTGTTTTGAGTCAAATAACATTTCGCATTATTATATAGGATTAGGTTTGGCTTGCCTAAATCATTATTTAAAACTTCAATATCAGTCCATTGAATGCCTTTTGCCCAACCTGTACCAATTGCCTTGAAAAATGCTTCTTTAGCTGCAAACCTGGCAGCAAAGGCTTGGTATTTACTTGCTTTAGATTCGCAGTATAAGATTTCGTTAGCAGTGTAAATCTTTGTTTTGAATCTGTTGGAGCGTTCTATGGCCTTTTGTATTCTGGATATTTCAATAATGTCAATTCCGTGACCGAATATCATATAATGCCTAAAAAGATGAATACACCAAGTCTAAGCCTGGCATATTCACTTGTATTTTTATCATAAGTTAATTACTTTTTTAATTTCTTTTTTAGAACATTAAGCATATCTTCTGTCATACTGTCAAGGTCATATTTTGGTTTCCAACCCCATTCTTCTTTTGCACAACTGTCATCTAAGCTATCCGGCCATGAATCTGCAATTGCTTGTCTGACAGGATCTACATTATAATCCATTGTAAAATCAGGGATATGTTTTTTGATGTTTTCGTACAGGTCTTCAGGTGCAAAATGCATAGCTGTTACATTAAAAGCATTGCGATGTTTAAATCTAACAGGATCTGCTTCCATAACTTCGATTGCTGCAGTTACAGCATCAGGCATGTACATCATATCCATTTTTGTGCCTTCTTTTAAGAAGCAAGTGTAATGTCCTTTAAGGATTGCATCATAGTAAATATGAACAGCATAGTCAGTGGTTCCGCCACCCGGTGCTGTTACATTAGAAATAATCCCCGGATATCTTAAGCCTCTGGTATCAACTCCAAATCGTTTGGTATAATAATCACATAATAACTCACCGGAAACCTTTGTAACCCCGTAAATAGTGTTTGGTCTTTGGATTGTATCTTGAGGAGTGTTTTCTTTTGGGGTTCCCGGTCCAAAGGCACCAATTGAGCTTGGAGTAAATAAAGCCGAATTATATTCAACGCAAATATCAAGTAAGTTTACTAAACCACCAACATTGATTTTCCAGGACAGATTTGGCATAGCTTCACCTTTAGCAGAAAGCAGGGCTACAAGATTATAAACAGTGTCAATTTTGAATTTTTTCATTACTTCGACAATTTTGTTTGTATCTAAAATGTCAATTTTTTCAAATGGGCCTGCTTTTAATATTTCAGCGTTTGCTTCAGTATTTAAGTCGGCAGCTATAACATTATCCGTGCCGTATCTTTTTCTCAGTTCAGGAACAAGTTCAGAACCTATTTGACCTGCAGCACCAATTACAAGAATATTCTTCAATTTATCCTCCAATTAATATTTTTTATTTAAAAAAATCAAGAGTGGAGATTTTGTCAAATAATATCTTTTAGTTTTTTCTACACTAAACGAAAAAATTGTTAAACTAATTTAATCTTCTCAAAATACCTATTTTATGCATTCATAATGTGAGACTGTTCAGCACTAAATCTTTATTTAATACATACTCCAAAAAATGATTTACATAAAAAAGGGGGGCTATTTTTTATTATAATTAGCTAAATTGACAAAATCAGAATTCATGTTCATAATTATTAGGCTGTCCGAAAATGTCATAAATCGTTCAAGCCGGTAACTGGACGGCTCGTCCAGTTTATCATTATTAACGCAGTGAAGAATCTCATCTTATTGATTTTCTATCCAATCGTCGATCGTGGAATCAGGGAAATGAAATAAAAAAGTGGATTTATTTTATTACTAAAACAAATCCACTTTTAAATCAAAATGGTGCCAAGACCCAGACTTGAACTGGGGACACAAGGCTTTTCAGGCCTCTGCTCTACCGACTGAGCTATCTCGGCAACACGCTATTGATAATTCACAAAAACAAAACTACGCTTTTTTTGTCAAGAAAAATAAATGAAAAAATCATAATAAAATTCTTAAGTATGCCGTATTTATATGATGTAAAGTAGATTATGTTTGTGAAAAAAAAGATTTTTTGATTGAATGCAATACTCCATGCGAGTATATTTTTATGCTTATGATTGTATATATGATATCTGATTGTCATCAAATGATGTATTTTAAGGTAATTTCATGGAGCAAGAAATTTAGAAAAAATTTTAGAATGTATATGTGAGAAAAGTATTTTGCTTGACAGTTAATCAAATCAATAAAATATGGGTTGATTATCAAAAAAAAGAAGTGGTTATGAAGAAAGTTAAAATAGTTTATGTTATTTCG
>CAZJNG010000180.1:0-5737 GCA_964547265.1 uncultured Candidatus Cloacimonadota bacterium
TGTTGCCATAGCTCTCCTTGATACAACTCATAGCCTTCAATTTTGTCGTTGAAATATTTGGACGCAGTAGAAACGGTCAGGATAGTAAACATTTTATCTCTACCCAGATAATTAACTGCTCCCAGTAAATCGTTAATCTCTTTAGAATGAGCAAAATAAGCAGAATTAGCTAATTTTAGCACATTTGCTGTAAGTCCGGGATCGTATTTTATGACTTCAGCAATATCCTTATTATTAGTATCATATTGTAATAATAATTTAAGAGCTTTTTGAGCAGTTTGGTTAAAAACAGGCAAAAATTCAATTTGTTTAAGTATGGCTTGCATAGAAATCATAATTCATATTCCTCATAACTGTTTGAGATTACGACTTTTCCTGTAGCGGTAAAGATTCTCACTGTACGGCTTTTATTTCCACCTACATCTTCTTTATGAATAATCATATTATTTCTCCAGAGCATTTTTCTTACAGCCAGATAATTTCTTTCTCCAATGTTAAAATAGTTATTTTTATCCATTACATTACTTCCGCCTATAACTTTTGTGATTAGGTGATTTCTCTTTATTCCTGTTTTAAATAATGACTTATATAATGCAGGAACTCCTAAATCAACATATTTATAAGGGTTAAGATTAGTCAACTGTTTTTCAATTGAAGATTCAGGAAGCATAATATGAATCAAACCTGCTGTATGTGAATAAGGATCATAAACCGCCAAAGCTACACAAGAACCTAAAGAATAAGTAACTAATACATCATTGGGATTGTTACTTATTTTCATATCCGCAATACTGACTACAATCTGATTTAACATCATAAATTTCCTTTTTTATGAATCTCTTCCGGTTTTATATGGATACCAGTCGGATTGTCTGATTTTTTTTGTTTTAAAGGTTAAGCTTTGTCCGTTTTCTGTGTCATAAATAAACTTTCTTCCTAAGCTTCCTCCTGTGTCATAAGACAAGATTTCTATTGTAAAATAATTTAAAATTGTTTCAGCTATTTTAATATTTTCTTTGCCATAAAATAAGCTGGTTTCATTGTCACCTCCCCCGATTATTAAAGCTTTTAAATCTCTAATATTTGAACCTTTACTTTTCATTGTCCTAATTAGATGTTTGATTGCCACTGAACCATAGCGAGTAGAGCCTTCGTTATTTTTTTCGGGTTTTGGTTTTAGGTATGAGCAACAGCCGGAGAAGCATTTTGAATTATCCCATAAACCAACGAAAACACCGGAGCCTGTTACTCCATAAACACTTGTAGGTTCTTGACTAACCAATAAATAGCCGGGTTGAATTAAATATTTATACTTTGCTATTTTGAAACTCATTTATTCCTTCTTATAAACTGCAGGCATAACATATTTAAATGGATGAGATATGCCATTTAAGCTTTCTGAATGTCCAATCATCAGATAAGCACCTTTATTCATACAGTCATAAAACTTATTAATTATTAATTCTTTAATATTTAAATCAAAATATATCATTACATTTCTACAAAAAACAATGTCAAACTTATACGGCACTTTAAATGGTTCTATTAGGTTAAGTTTTTCAAAAACTACTTGTTTTTTGATTTCGTCTTTAAGTTTTACATAACCATTTGCACTATTTTTACCCTCAAAGAAATATTTCTTTACAAGTTCATTATTAATTTTATCTAAGAATCCGATTGGATAGATAGCTCTTTGTGCCATTTTTAAAACTTTTGTTGATATATCTGTAGCATAAACCTGAAAGTCATAGTTGTTTCTTAACAGCTCTTTCATGGTTATTGCAAGTGAATATGGTTCTTCTCCTGAAGAACATGCTGCACTCCAAACCTTTACTGATTTACTATTGTTAAAGTTAAATTCAGGAAACCATGTATGTTTTAAAAATTCAAAATGCTTAATTTCACGGAAGAAATGAGTTACATTTGTTGAAATAAGGTTTATAAATTCAATCAGTTCTTCTCCTGAACTGTCTTTTTTAACAATTTCATAATAGGCACGATAACTGCTAATACCTCTTTTTCTAAGCACTTTATTAACTCGTGATTGTAGTAATTGTTTTTTCCCAAAATGAAGATTTATTCCTGTTTTATCATAAACAAGTTTAGAAAAAAGAGCAAAATCATTATCTGAAATTACATAATCCATAATGCCTACTCATAATCAAGTTTACTAACATCTAAAATTAAACCAACTCTTCCGTCGCCCATGATTGTTGCACCGGAAACGCCTTCAAGATCTTTAAATTTATCACCTAAAGTTTTAACTACTACACTTTGAATTCCAAGTAACTCATCGACTGCAATAGCAAATACTTTATCGCCTGTTTCTAAAACTATCAATAATGAATTTTCCAGATTCTCATCATCTTTAACGATATTAAACTTTCTGTTAAGTCTTATAATAGGAATAAGTTTTCCTTCGACTTTAACTGTTTCACCTTTACCCATAACACTATTGAGGTTTGATTTGTCAGGTTTAAGTGATCGTTTAATATTTGCAATGGGAATCAAATAAAGTTCATTTTTAATCTTTACCATCATACCTTCAATGATTGCCAATGTAAGAGGCAGACTTATTCTGAAGACAGAACCTTTATCAGGTATAGAAATTATATCTACATTTCCGCCCAGATGAGAGATAGATTGCATGACAACATCCATTCCCACTCCTCTGCCGGAAACATTTGATACCGTTTCCATAGTTGAAAAACCCGGTAAGAAGACTAATTTATAAATCTCTGAATCGGTCAAAGTTTGTTCCTGTTCAATGAGTTTTTTTTCAAGTGCTTTTTTAATAATTTTTTCTTTATTTAGTCCTTTGCCATCGTCTTTAACATCAATAATTATATTATTGCCTTTATGGTAAGCACTTAATACAATCTCTCCTTTTTCAGGTTTTCCTTTTTGTTTTCTTTCAGAGATGGATTCAATACCATGATCACAGGCATTTCTTATCATATGCACTAATGGCTCATTGATTGATTCTACCATATTCTTATCAATCTCTGTATCTTCGCCTGACAATACCAGATTGATACTTTTATCGTTATGTTTAGAAGAATAATCTCTAACCACTCGTTTCATTTTGTTGAATGTATTTCCTATGGGAATCATCCTCAATGACATCGACACTTTTTGCAGGTCGGAAATAACTCTTTGAAGCTGAGATATCTTTTTTATAAAATTATGGTCTATTATTTTTAAAATATATTTATCTTGATGTATTAGATTAAATGTTATAACTAATTCTCCTACCATATCAATCAAGAAATCTAATTTTTCGACCTTAACTCTGATACTATCTTCAGTTATCTTTGTTTGCTGATCTGGAGATTCTTCACTTAATGAACCCGGCTCTTGTTCGATAGTACCGATATCGGGAGTTTTTATATCAGCTGTTGTCTGTGATTCATTTGCAACTGTTTTAAGATGCATTACTAAAGCTTCGACTTCTTCACTTGATACATTTTCATTACGATTAATTATATCAAGTCCGGAGATTATTTTTTTTACAATATCTATAGTTTTAAAGATTAATGTTGAAATTTTTGGTGTTATTTTTAGCTTTCCGTTTCTTGCTTTATCAAGGATATTTTCAGCTTCATGGGAAATATAATTTATTTTCTTTAAACCCATAAATCCGCTAACACCTTTAAGAGTGTGGAAAGGTCTGAATATATCATTAATCAAGTTTAGGTTGTTAGGATATTTTTCAAGTTCGAGCATGTGATTTTCAAGTAAAACTACATACTCTCTGGCTTCATTAATAAAATCAGCAAAAATATCATCATCAGCTTGTTCAAAATTTAATTCTTCTTTTTGGGATTGTTGAATTTTTATATTATCAATGTGAGTCTGTATTTCTTCAGGAATATTAATTGCATCTTGAGAAGAATCAATAATTTTTTTAAAATGTTCAAAGCCTTCATTTATTTGTTCATAGACTGAATCAACATTATCAATTGGGTCAATATCAATTAAAATCAACTTTTCGATTAAGCTAATTATACTGTTTACTAGTTTTGTTAAAGACAAATTGTTATGTTGACTGGTCTCAGTTTTTAATAAATCTAAATAAATCAGTAAGGATGCCATTTCTTGATGATCTTTTTCATCTAAATCAATCAGATTCATGGATATAATCTCGATTGTGTCTCTAAACTCCTTACTATACATATTCAACCTCATTATGTCATTATTTATCTATCCACTCAATAATATAATTAATGTTGTATAATGTCAATATATTTTTTGTTTTTTATTTAAAAAAAAATAAATCATCTTTTAAAATAGCTTAATGCAATAATTTAAACTTAAAGCAAAATTTTTCTGCTTGACAAATTTTAAAATAGATTCTAGTTTAATTTAAAATAATATAGGAGGTTTTATGAAAACAAAACTTTTATTAATCCTTATGGTGGTGATTCTGATTAGTTGTCAAAATCTTTACGGAAGACGATTTGCTCGTTGGCATACTAATATGGGTGAATTTACTGCAGAAATCAGATTTGATTTAATGCCAATAACCGGTAACAATTTTATCAGTTTAGCTGAAAATCATTTTTATGATAACTTAATCTTTCACAGAGTAATCAGTGGATTTGTAATTCAAGACGGTTGTCCTTATGGCACAGGTTATGGTGGACCGGGTTATACTATTCAGGATGAATATTGTGATGAACTCCTACATGATCGTGCAGGGATGTTGGCAATGGCTAAAACTTCTCAACCAAATTCAGCAGGTTCTCAATATTATATCACCTTAGCTCCAACACCGCATTTAAATGGCAATTATGCTGTTTTCGGAAGGGTGATTGAAGGTCTTGATATTGTTCTGGAAATAGGTCAAGTTCCTACTAATTCTAATAATCTTCCCTTAAATAGCGTAGTAATCGATTCTTTGAGAATGCTTTCTTTGGAGATAAATTCCATAGAACCAAATCCTGATAATGTTATTGTTTGTGAGTATAATAGTTTAGAATTTATTGTTGATGCTCTTGACATATTTACTTTTCAACTTCCTGATTATGAATGGTATGTAAATGATGAACTTATTTATGGTCAAACTTCAGCAGTTTATCAGGCAAGTTTCAACGAAACAGGTTCTTATAACATTACTTGCAAGGTCTTAGCACAAGATATAACCTACCCTGTTTCATGGACAGTAAATTATTCTCCTGTAAATATTATTGATCAAGTATTGCGAATAGAACCAATTGTTATACTAGACTCATATCCAAATCCATTCAAGGGTACCAGCTACATCAACTATAAACTCAACTCAGCTCAAAATGTCACTCTTAATGTCTATGATATTAAAGGAAGACTTGTTGAATCAAAAGAATCTGTACATAACAATAAAGGTGATTTTGTTTGGGAATGGATGGCTAAAGACAAGCCAAGCGGTATATATCTGTTTGAACTAAGAACAGCTACAGAAATAAAAGTAATAAAGAAATTATTGCTAAAATAATCTTGATTCTAGTTAGTTTTAAAATGCTGTTAAAAATATCAAGATTAATCAATTTATAGTCGGGACTGTTCGTCCCGACAATTATTTCAAACAAAGTGAGTTAATCGAGCTTTAGAGTAGGTTGTAAGATTATCAGCTTCACTCGTAAGAAGATGTCCCAGAATGCCAAAAAAGTCTGCAAAATGGATATCTGACGGTTCTTCAGATCTTGTCATTCTGAACGAAGTGAAGAATCTCATCTTGTTGATTTGTAATATGTTAAGA
>CAZJNG010000181.1:0-5728 GCA_964547265.1 uncultured Candidatus Cloacimonadota bacterium
CCTTCTGATAATTCTCCCATCATTTGGCGAGGTTTGAGATTGAAAAGCATGACTACGCTTTTACCTATTAGGTCTTCTGCTTGCCAACTTTCAGCTATGCCTGCAAGGACTTGTCTTGTCTCAGAACCACATTTTATTTGAAGTTTTAAAAGCTTTTTGGATTTCTTTATCTTTTCAGCCTTAAGTATTTTTACAACCCTTAAATCTATTTTACAGAAATCTTCAAATTCAATCGGGTCTTTAGCGGGAATATCTAAAACTTTATCCGTTTCTTTATTATGTTTTGCTTTGCTGTAAAGTATGTCGATTTGTTCCTGAATCTCTTTATCTTCAATCTTTTTAAAGAGTGGTTCGATGTCGCCGATTTCAAAAGATTTACTGTTAGTGTAGATATCTTCCCAAGAAAGATTTAGGTCAAGATTAGACATTTTTCGTAGCTTTATCATACTTTCAGGGATAATTGGATAGAAGCAAATACTGATTTTTCTGAGTAATTCTGCACATACAAATAGTATTTCTTCACTAGCCTGTTTATCTTCTTTGATTAACTGCCAAGGTTTTGCTTCGTCAAAGAATCTATTGCCTTCCCTTGCTAAATCAATGATGTTTTTTACTACTTTTCTGATTTTAAACTCCGTATAAGCCTGATGAATCTCCCTGCATGTGTTGTTTATATTTTCAAGAAATTCTTGGTGTTTTTCAGATAAAGGATTAACTAACTCTAACTTACTATTGAAATTCTTTTTTGTAAAGGCATAAACACGATTGGCTAAATTTCCTAAGACATTAGCAAGAGAATTATTAACTAAAGCCTGAAAATCTTTCCATGCAAAATCAGCATCTTTTGATTCAGGAGCATTGGCACAAAGAGCAAATCTAAGTAATTCTCCATCAAAATATTTTAAGAAATCTTCTACCCAAATAGCCCAGTCTTTACTGGTAGAAATCTTTTCTCCCTCAAGAGTAAGGTATTCATTTGCCGGTATATCCCAAGGTAGTGTGTAGTTTTCCTCTTGCCCCATCAATAAAGATGGCCAGATTATAGCATGAAACGGTATATTATCCTTGCCAATAAAATGAACTATTCGGCATTCAGGATTGAGCCAGTATTCTTTCCATTTATCAGGTTGACCTAAATTTTTAGCCCATTCCACAGTTGATGAAATATAACCAATAGGTGCATCAAACCAAACATAAAGCACCTTACCTTTAATATCTTCTGAACTGATGGCCTTGTCTCCTGAATATTCAGGCACAGGCACTCCCCAGTTAATATCTCTGGTGATGGAGCGTTCAATCAAGCCTTCTTCTATCCAGCTCAAGATAAACTTTTTAACATTATCTTTCCAGTTGGTCTTTTCATCTAACCAGTGTTTTAATTTTTCTGCAAAAGCAGGCAGGTCTAAAAACCAGTGTTTTGTTTCTCTAATAACAGGTGTATTTGAGCAAATCTTACAAGCAGGATTTACTAATTCATCAGCATCAAGAAGTTTTCCACAGGCATCACATTGGTCACCTCTAGCACCGCTAGCATGACAATAGGGGCATTCTCCCTCGACATACCTGTCTGGTAAAAATCTCTTATCATGTTCACAATACATTTGTTTTGTATTATGGGTATTAATAAAAGAGTTTTTTAGTAGATTTATAAAAAATTCCTGAGAAAGTTTATGATGTTCAGGTCTTGCTGTACCTGAAAAATTATCAAACTCAATATTGACACCGGCAAAGCTTTTCTTTATGCTTTCGTGGTAAAAATCAACTATTTCCTGTGAAGTTTTATTTTCAGCTTCAGCTCTGATTGAGATAGGTGCTCCATGCTCATCAGTTCCACAAATATATATTACATCTTCTTTATTTAATTTTAAGAATCTGACATATACATCAGCCGGCAGGTACGCTCCTGCAAGATGACCTATATGCAGTTTGCCGTTTGCGTATGGCAATCCACTTGTAACTAGATATTTACTCATTTGTCCTCTTTATTATTAAAAATACTTATCTGAGAGTTGTTTTAAAGTATTGAGATTATATGGTTTTAAGATTATCTCTTTAAAGCCCATTTCCATGTATTTTGGAGCATCTTCATCAATGAAAATACCGGATGCCAGGATTGCATTAAAATTGTTGTCAATTTCCTTTAGAGCTTGAAATACATCAATTCCTGACATTTGGTCAAGGTTTAAATCAAATACTACCATGTTTATACATTCATGAAATTCAACAAAATGTTTAACTGCTTCATTCAAATCAAAAGCTGTTAAAGCTTCAATATTTAGGATTTCAAACATTTCTCTACCTAATTCAAGCAAAGTTTCATCATCGTCAATTAACAATACTCGTTTCTTCATACACACTCACTTATTAAATATTTTTTATGTAAAACCTGAATAATTTGATTAAAATCTTTACTGTTTAACACTATTGATACTCCTATGCCTTGATTTTTTATTATAAAATTTTCTTTACATGTATCGTCAAGTAATTTTTTTAAATTATTAAAAAACTGTATGTCTTTGCAGATTCTATAGCCTAGCAAGCTAACAATAGCGTATAATTCTGTATCCGTAACAGGTTGAAGTTCACAATCTAAAATTTCGTCAACAAACTGTTGTTCGTACTTACTATCTATAAAGAATAAGGATTTATTGTCATAATATTCCATTTCAAATATTTCAGTCTTAAAATAAGGTAAGTTTAATTTTTTATTTTCAGTAATAGTGATTTTTTTAAGGCAATCTTTATGGGATATTGCTTTTACATAAGATTCTTCCATGTGTTGAGTTATCATAGTTCCCTCACAATTTTCAAATGATGATTTTATTTCAAGTGGGATATTATATTTTTGAGCAAATTCAGCTGCTCTGGAGTGTAAGACTTTTGAGCCTGTTAGGGCAAGAAAGAGCATTTCTTCATAACTTAAGTTTTTGATAATAATTGCATCTTTCACTATTCTAGGGTCTGCAGAATAAACGCCCTTGACATCAGTAAAAATTTCGCATTTTTGAGCATTAAGATAGCAAGCAAGGGATACTGCGGTAGTATCAGAGCCACCTCGACCAAGCGTTGTGATTTCTTTTTCCAGGCTTACTCCTTGAAAACCTGCTACAATAACAAGTTTATTCTTGCTTAATTCCTGAGGAATTCTAAATGCATTGACAGTAAGGATTTTTGCGTTACCGTGAGAATTGTCAGTGATAATTCCACTTTGAGAGCCGGTAAAAGAAATTGACTGGATGCCTTTTTCCTGTAAGGCTAAAGATAACAAAGCAATCGTTATTCTTTCACCTGCCGTAACCAGCATATCAAGTTCTCTTTGGTTTGGGTGTGCTGAAATTTGATGTGCTAAATCAAAAAGCTTATCCGTTGTTTTTTCCATAGCTGATACAACTACAACAAATTGTGTATCTGCTGTTTGTTTATCTTTTTCAAGAGCTATGTTTTCAGCTATTTTTTTTATTTTATCGATTGAGCCGACAGAGGAGCCTCCAAATTTTTTGACAATTATATTCATTATAATTTAGCTCATTTTCATATTGTCTATTAATCTTGTTTTGCCAATTTTTATTGCGAGGAGGATTCTTGTATTATGAGTTAAAGAGCTTACAGGATTGAAGCTGTCATTGTCTATAAAGGCGATATAATCAATTTTCCCACTAGAATTAGATATAATCTTTTCCATTTCAGATTTAACAAGATTTATATCAGTTGTTTTCTTATTTAACATGTCTTTAGCAATAATAAGAGAATGGTAAAGACAGGTAGCATTTTCTCTTTCTTGTTGAGTTAAGTAAACATTACGAGAACTCATCGCTAATCCGTCAGATTCTCTGATTATAGGGCATGGAGTTATTTTGGTTGAAATATTTAAATCTCTAAGCATAGTTTGCAAAACAACTATTTGTTGAAAGTCTTTTTCGCCCATATACATAAAGTCAGGCTTGATGATATTGACGAGTTTATTGACTATAGTAGCAACACCTTTGAAATGTCCGGGTCTGCTTGCTCCGCAATATTTATCACTAAAGTCAGAAACCTCAATCCAAGTTTTGTAGTTGTCAGGATAAACATCCTTATAATTTGGGTTAAAAACAATATCTACATCTTTAGTTAAGAGCAGATTAAGGTCTCTTTCCAAATCTCTGGGATAGTTTTCAAAATCTTCACCTTGTCCAAATTGGCTTGGATTGACAAAGATACTAACAATTACAATATCATTTTCTTCTTTAGCTTTTTCGACCAAGCTGAGATGACCTTGATGTAAATAGCCCATTGTTGGCACAAACCCAATTTTTAAAGCTTTATCTAAAGAATTACGATAGTCTATCATTTCATCGACAGAACTTATGATGTAAAGTTTTTTATCTTTATATTGAGAAAGAAATTCTTTCATTACACTTCTCTTTTAATGATTTTATTATCTTTATCTACAATGACAACCTTTGGTTTGTGAGATTTTATTTCTTCTTCGTTTAACCAAGCGTAGCTAACGATTATCACCTCGTCATGATGATGTACAAGTCTGGCAGCAGCACCATTTACTCCGATGATACCGGAGCCTCTTTCACCTTCAATGACATAAGTTTCAAAGCGAGAACCGTTTTGTATATCAAAGACTTCAACCTTTTCATAAGGAATTAAGCCTACAGAATCCATTAAATTTCTGTCAATAGTGATACTACCGACATAATAGAGGTCAGTTTGGGTTATTACTGCTCTATGTATTTTACTGTTTAAAATGCATTTCATCATTTAAAACTCCAAGTTATTTAGTCTTGATGTAAATTTGTCAGAGTAGCTTTTTTTGTAAATATTTTTTTTATTTTTCTTTTAAGAAATAGAAAAACAAAAGTTAAAAAATTTAACTCAAGGCTTATTAATGAGAATTATTAAGTGTAAACTCATTTATTTTTTATATTTTTCAGGTAGATATCATAGTGTTTTAAAATCTTATTTTTCAATTGATAAAAATCAATAGGTTTTTCAATTATTTCTATAAATCCAATATTTTTGTATTCAAAAAAAGCCTTATCTGTTTTCATACCGGTAGTTAAGAACATTTTAGCAGACGGGTCGATTTTTAGTAATTTCAAAGCAGTTTCTCTTGCACCCATACCTTCGTCAACAATCATATCAAGGATATAAAAATCAAATTTTTTAGTTTTAAATTTTTCTAAAACTTCTTCTCCATTGCTAGCTATATCTATATCAAAGCCGAGCTTATGCATAAATTCTTTAGCTATATCTTGAACTAAATGTTCATCATCCATAAAAATAATCTTTATATCTTTTGTTGTAATATCAGGATATACGGATTGTTGTTCGATGGTATTTGTTTTTGGAATGTAAATGGTTGCAGTTGTCCCTTGATTTTCTATTGAATCAATTGTTAGGTGGCATGACAATAGTCTTAATAAGTGAAGTGCTTTAGTTAAGCCAAAACCGTCTTTGTTTTTGGTTGAGAAATATGGCTCATAGATATCATCGATGTATTCATTGTTAATTCCGATACCATTATCTTTGATTGTTAATATATCATAAACTCCATCATTTAGAGGAAGTTTGTCATTGACATTAAGGTTTAAATTTGAAACATCAACAGTAATAAGTCCTAATGAATGAGAAGAATCTTTTTCAATTATACTTTCTATGCTATTTTCAATAAGTATTCTTACTACTTCTTTCATCATCACAAAATTTGTGTTTAGCAATTTATTACTATCAGGTA
>CAZJNG010000182.1:0-5716 GCA_964547265.1 uncultured Candidatus Cloacimonadota bacterium
CTTGACTAAAATTTGTATAACATGAATCTGGAATTAAAGGAGAATAATATAATATGATCAGATTAAAAATAATGCTGGTTTTGTTTTCAATACTTGTCTTATTTACATCATGCGGGAAAACTGAAAAACAAGAAGATCTCATTTCAAAACCAATAACAGAAAAAACAACAATGGATAAAATTGTTATTGATGTATCATATAAACTTAACATCAAATTAAGTAATGTTCAAAAACTAACTAAAGAAGATGGTATCTATTACTATATCCCCATACCCGAAAAGACAGATATTGAATTTGCAGATATGGTTCTGCAAGGTTTTATAGAAAAATATGAGATTGATTATATGCAAGACATAAGGATAACAAAAGATAAATCAGTTAAAGAATATTGGGATAACATTCATAAACAAAGCTTTTTCATTGAATTATACAATGAAAATACTAAGCCTGGTATTCCTTTATCAATAGACAACATTTCAGATATAAATCTATTATGTATTATCGTAGATGATTTTGGAGGTTTTGACGGGGCATTACTTGATGATTTCTGTGCAACAGACCCGGCAGTAACATTTGCTATTTTGCCCGGACTACCTTTTAGTAAAACAGTAATGCATAAAGCAATAAGAACAGGTCACGAAGTTATAGTACATATACCGATGGAACCGGAAAACACAGGCATTTCACCGGGCAAGAATGCAATCATGCATGACTTAAGTAATCAAGAAATTTACAATCGAGTCAAGTCGTATTTCGAAGAACTTAATTACGCTGTGGGTGCAAATAATCACATGGGCAGTAAAATCACACAAAACAAAAAATTAATGCAAGCTACTCTTAAATATTTTGTTGAAAAAGATTTTTATTTTGTAGATAGTTACACCATTGCAGGGTCGGTAGCATACAGCACTGCAAAGGAAATGGGTATAGCTACTGCAAGGCGACATTTGTTTTTAGACGCACCGGACAATTCAGATGAAATTCTTATGAAAAGACTAAAAGATTTACAGAAACTCAAAGACAAACAAAAAAATGTCTTAGTCATTACACATTGCTTCGACAAAGGCAGACTTGAAAGACTTAATAAATTTATTATTGAAGCTGAAAAAATGGGTTTTGAACTTGTTCCTGCATCGAAATTTGTTCTATCAGAACCAACAATATAATAAGAAAAGGAAGTTTAAAATGAAAATTGTTGACTATATTGTGCATAATGCAAAAGAAATAATAACTCTCAAAGGAAAAAATAAAGCTCGTTCAGACAAAGATATGAGTGAAATATCACCCATCACTGATTCAGCAATGGCTATCAAAGACGGAATAATTGTTGACATAGATACCTCACATACAATTAAACAAAAATACTTTCCATTACAATGGATTGATGCTGAAAATACTATAATCTGCCCCGGTTTTGTTGACCCACATACACACCCGGTTTTTGTACATACCAGAGAAAATGAATTTGAAATGAGACTTCAGGGAAAATCATATGTTGAAATTTCCAAAGCAGGAGGAGGCATTCTCTCCAGTATCAATGCAGTAAGAGAAGCTGATGAAGACTATCTTTTCGAACTGGCTTACAAAAGAATTTCGCGTATGATAGAATGCGGAACTACTGCTCTTGAAGCTAAAAGCGGTTACGGACTTAGCACTGAAAGCGAACTCAAAATGCTCAGAGTAATCAAAAGATTACAAGAATTTATGCCCATTGAAATAATTTCAACCTTTATGGGTGCTCATGAATTTCCCCTTGAGTACAGAAATAACAGACAAGCATATATAGATTTACTTATCAATGAAATGATGCCTGAAGTCAAAAAGCAAAATCTGGCAGAATATGTTGATATCTTTACAGAAGCCCATGTCTATAATATCGAAGAATCAAGAAAAATATTGACAAGAGCCAAAGAACTAGGATTTAAAGTTCGTATGCATGCCGATGAAATAGAAGCAATCGGCGGAGCTGAACTCGCAGCAGAAATGGGAGCTGTCTCTGCTGACCACTTAGGTGCATGTTCTGATGAAGGAATCAAGGCTATGAAAAATGCAGGAGTTATTGCAACTCTCTTACCGGGAACACTTTTTAGCCTTAGAAATAAATCTTATGCCAGAGCAAGAGATATGATTTCTGCCGGTTTGCCTGTTGCCATAGCAACCGATTACAATCCAGGCAGTTGCAACCTTGACAGTATGCAATTTGCTATGACTCTTTCCTGTCTGCAAATGGGTATGACTCCGGCTGAAACTCTGACAGCTTCAACCTTCAATGCAGCCTGTGCAATCGAAAGACAAGAGTATTTAGGCAGTTTAGAAATCGGTAAAAATGCAGACTTTATAATGCTAGATATCCCTTCTATTGCCTTTATTCCATATCATTTCGGATCTAATAATGTAAAAAGTGTTTATCGAATGGGAGAGCTAATCTTTACCATATAATCATCTAAAATATTAAAACGGAGTTTATATGAAAATTAGTGATTTAAACTATTACTATAACAAATTCAAATTCGGCGAAGATATATTCTACCAACTAATGCAACTCAGAGTAAGAGAAATACTCCTGGTTTCAACATTCTACGATGCATACATCTTTGAACAGGACGGGCAACTATCAGAACTTATCTTCGGTGAATACAGACAAATGAATCTGACTACAGCTCCACGCATTACATCTGTGCCAACTGCCTGTGAAGCAGTCAATATGCTCAAAGAAAAGAAATTTGATCTAGTCATAAGTATGATGAGAATAGGTGAAATGACTCCTTTTCAATTTGCAAAACATGTTAAAAAAAACTATGAGAACCTGCCTGTATTACTGTTAATAAACAATCGTGCTGACTTTGCAATCCTCGAAAACCATGAAGATGAAATGCAATATATTGACAACACCTTTTTATGGAATGGAGACACAAAACTATTTCTCGCAATGATAAAAAATATCGAAGACAGACTCAATCTAAACAATGATACTGAGGTCGGACTGGTTAGAGTGATACTTCTAGTCGAAGACTCTATCCATTACTACTCAATGTACCTGCCACTACTTTATGGAGTTGTGATGAGACAAACACAACGATTAATCACAGAAGAACTTAACGAAGTCAATAAAAGACTTAGAATGAGAATCAGACCAAAAATTATTCTCGCTAAAAATTATGAAGAAGCTCTCGAGATATATAACAAATACAAAGACTACTTACTTTGTGTAATTTCTGATATCAGATTTAAAAAAAACAACAAAATATATGCCAAAGCAGGCTTTGATTTGATTGAACATATAAGATCAATTCAACCTGATATACCTGTTATTATGCAATCATCCGAAATTGAAAATAGAAATCAAGCTGAAATAATGAACTGCATGTTTCTTGATAAAAACGATGAAAACCTTTTAGCTAATGTCCGTAGTTTTTTCTTGAACCATCTTGGTTTTGGAAATTTCGTCTTCAGAGACAATAACCATGAAATCATTTTCGAAGCAAAGTCTTTAATAGATTTTGAGAAAAAAATTCAGATTATCTCCGATGAATCTCTCCTCTTTCATAGTTACAGCAACCATTTCTCTAACTGGCTTATAGCAAGAGGAGAAATTGAAATCGCCCGTAAAATCAAACCTATCACAGTAGATGATTTTAATAATGTAAGTGAACTTCGCAAATATATCAAAGATACATTTAAACATATCAGAACTCAACGCAACAGAGGGAAAATAATCAATTTCGAAGAATCATCACTGTCAAATATCAATCAAATAGTAAGACTTAGTGATGGCTCTCTGGGAGGTAAAGGCAGAGGTCTGGCTTTTTTAAATGCTCTTTTATGTGCTATGGATTTACAAGAAAATTTTGATGGTGTTGATATATCACTCCCGTCAACAGCAATCATAGGAACTTCCGAATTTGACCAGTTTTTAGAAACAAATCAAATATCAAAAAAAATCAAATCTAAGTCTGACAATGAAATAAATATAATATTTTTGCAAGGTTTGTTAAGCGATGATTTAATAAAAAAACTAAAAATCTATTTAGAAAATGTCCATTATCCCTTAGCAGTTCGATCATCTTCACTATTAGAAGATTCTCAGTTACAACCATTTGCAGGTATATACAAAACCTTCATGCTACCTAACAATCATGACGATATCCAAGTAAGACTACGCCATCTAACTAACGCCATTAAACTGGTTTTTGCTTCTGTCTTTTTAAAAGAAGCACGAAACTATATAGAAGCTCTCAGTTATAAATCTGAAGAAGAAAAAATGGCAGTCATAATTCAGGAAGTTGTTGGCTCAAATCATGGAGAAAATTACTACTACCCACATATCTCAGGAGTCGCTCAGTCATATAATTTCTACCCAACATCATATCTTGAACACAGCGATGGCATAGCAACTATCGCTTTAGGCTTAGGTACTGCTGTCGTTGGAGGTAAGTATAACCACAGATTTTGCCCAAAATATCCTGAAACACAATTACTTACTCAAGATGATATGATTAAAAACTCACAAAAACACTTTTATGCCATAAATCTATCTAATCAAGATTTCGATTTATGCTCAGGAGAAGAGATAACTCTCTCATTTTTAGAAATTAAAGAAGCTGAAAAACATAAAACTATTAGTTCTATTGTTTCCGTACTTGATTACGAAACAAGGTATCTCTATGACGGACTACCATTAACAGGAAATCAACCCCTCAAAGGATTAAGAGTGCTTACCTTTGCAGGTATATTAAAATATAATCAGTTTCCTTTAGCACAAATCCTTGAAAAATTACTGGAAATAGGTGAAATTTCACTTGGAATTCCGGTTGAAATTGAATTTGCAGTGTCTCTTGATAAAAGCCAAAACCAAAAACCTTGCTTTTATATCCTACAAATAAGACCCTTATCAGTAAACCCTGACTCTTTCTTTATTGATAAAAAACAACTTAAGCGTGAGGATCTAGTCCTTTTCACTAATCAAGCTATGGGAAACGGAGCAATAGAAAACCTCTATGATATTATCTTTGTAAAACCCGAAACATTCGATAAAACTAAAACAGAAGCAATACAAAAAGAAGTAGAATACCTAAATTCATTATTAGCACAAGATCTTGAATTTAATAAAGAATTTGGCAGAAACTATATCCTAATAGGACCGGGTAGATGGGGAACAAGAGATAAATTTCTAGGAATACCCGTTAAATGGAACGACATTAATCGAGCTAAAGTTATTATTGAATATGGATTAAAAGATTTCATGATCGATGCATCTCAAGGAACACATTTCTTTCATAATCTGGTAGCCATGAATGTAGGATATTTCAATATAAAATATAGTTCTTACCAAGACCAAACTACTCTTGATGATTTTATTGATTGGCAATGGATTAATAAACAATCAAGAGAAATTGATTTAAAATACACTTCCTTAATCAGATTTGATAAAGCTCTAAGCGTTAAAATGGATGGGAAAAACGGTATTGCTATTATCCAAAAGCCTGTATAAAACTATACTAATTAAACACCCTTGTTTGCACTTTGATTTGTTGTGCAAACACCCTTGTTTGCACTTTGATTTGTTGTGCAAACACCCCTGTTTGCACTTTGATTTGTTGTGCAAACACCCCTGTTTGCACTTTCTTTGCAACAAGCAAGGATGCTTGTTGAACAATGGACGCTTGTTGAACATTTGTTGTGCAAACACCCTTGTTTGCACTATAGCTACAAGCAG
>CAZJNG010000183.1:0-5160 GCA_964547265.1 uncultured Candidatus Cloacimonadota bacterium
CAAGATAACCATTAGCTCCAATATATTCTTCAATATTTTCAGGGTCAATTAACCCGGAATTATCCAGTACTATTCTATTTTTATAATTGAAATCATGTTGTTCGACAGCTTTTTTATCAAATAATAAATCCTTAACAGGTCTTCCTTTTAAGAGATGTTCTTGACAAATAAGCGGAACATTTTCTGTAGTAACATTATGATAATAAACCTGCTCAGGGTAAACCATCATACAAACGCCTTGTCCAAAAAAGCCCAAGGGACCTGTTTCTAAAACTTTATATTCGTCATCAAGTTTTAACTCTGCTAAATGTTTTTCAAAGGATTCCTTGACTTGTTTTGCACCAGCTTGGACTCCTGATTCATCGAATCCAATTAAGATATGACCTCTGAAGATACTCATTTCAAGCCTCCTTTATAATCATCAATTATTTTTACAATTTTTTCTTCGTTAAGATCACCATAAATATCTTCATTAATCATCATTACAGGTGCGTTTCCACAAACACCAAGGCATTCACATACTTCAAGAGTAAAGAGAAAATCTTTTGTAGTTTCACCCACTCGAACACCTAATAATTCTCTTAGTTTTGCCACAATCCTGTCTGATCCTTTTAAAAAGCATGGAGGTGATTGACAAAAACGAATGACATTTTTACCTCTTGGTTTTGTGCTAAACATTGAATAAAATGTCAATACTCCAAAAATATGGCTAGGTGCAATTTTTAAAAACTCTCCAACTTCTTTAACTGCATCTTCAGGAATGTAGTTCTGGGGATGTGTGTCTTGAATTTCATGCAGGATATAAATTAGATTTTCTTTCTCAGGCGAATACTTTTTTAAAATTTCTTCGTACATTAGCAACTCCTTTTATGACCCGTTAATATATTCTGTGTAAATTTTAAAAAATGAATTTAATTTTGTCAACAAAAAAATACAAAATTTACTATTTTAACATTATTGAGTAGTTTAAATATTGATGTAATATAAGTTTAGGATAGCAATAATTATTGATATGAATAATTCTAAAAATGCTGTATTAAAACTTAAATGATCTCATTAAGAATATTTCATGTGCATTATCTTGTTGATCCTGGTTTATTTCGTATGAATATCTTAACTTAAGTCTATATGGTAAATCATATCTTAATCCAAAATTTTGGTACATGAAGGTATTAGTATTGTTAGCCAGATCGGTACCTTCCTGAAACAATATGCTATATTCTAAAAACATGTTATTTGTAATATACTTGCCCATAGATAATGTCAGATTATTCAATAAAATACTAGAGTTATATGCAGTTGACTCATTTTCTTCATTCTTGGAAGCAGACCAGGTTTTGCTGTTTATTAAGTTATGCACAAAACCCGGACTTATATTAAATGAATCCAGTTTAAGAAATTTTCTTATATAGTTTTCTACCGGAGAAATATATGGGTCTAATAATGCTGAACCTATACCAATACCTAACATTTGTATTGCTTCATCTTGAACTATATTTTGATACTGACTATCACTTAACTCATCAAGCGATTTTCCATATTTCAGTTTGGCAAGGATATGTGTCATTGATTTATCATCGGAGTCATCACTGCTTAATTTAAGAATAAAACTGTCCCAAATAGATTTATTACCCGATTTATCAGTAAATATTTCAAGCGTAATTGTTGTTCCATCAGCAACTTTTTTGTAAAAAGATCCAAATATTGACGGCATAACCTCAAATGGACTTATTCTTACCTGAGCATAATCAACTAAAAAACTTGTCCCAAACAGTTCAATATTACCTTCTTCAGCTTTAAAATCTGCTTCATTTGCAAACCATCCGGTATCAGTATATAACAAATGCAAATAGCTGTCAGAAGTAGTTTTTAGGTTCATAGGATAGGTAACATATCTACAGTTTTTTGTAAAATGCATCATCAAATCTAACCTAAAAGGCAAAATATTTTTCTCAATTAATGATTCATATTTTATTGATTCTTGATAGGTTTTGATTTCTGTTCTCACAAAATTAAATAGTCTTAATAAATTTTCTGACTCACCCGGATAAATACCATTACCATTAGAAAAATAAACATCACCAACAATTTTAATATCATCAAAAGGTCCTGTGATAATTGTTTCATTTTTATTTCTACCTGATATTATTGCATTAGCAACAGAATTATGAGGCATAAATCTTGGTAAATGAAACAATAATCCTATTTCATCAGTTTTAAGATAAAATATACCAAGGTTAAGATTTGCAATATGAAAATTTTCATCATTATCAGAAATTTCATTTCTTATATATAATCTTCCTTTACCCATTCTTGCTCTGAAATCGTTAAAAATAAGTCGGTTATGAGATATATCGGCATCTATTGTTATTCTGTCAAGTAATTCTTGCTGTGACAAAATTCTTAACCATCCGTTATTCATTCTTACTTTTCCATTATTCAAGAAAAGCCCATCTTCGTTCATTGATACTTGCGTATTAACATACAGTCCTGCATCTCCGGTTATGATAATACTGCTTAATTTCTTTAGATAATTTGCTAAATTTGCTTCAAATATTATATTAAGAGTATCAGATTCAGGATACACAGTTCCATTGAAAAGATTATAATTTAAAACACCTTCAATCTTAAGATTAAGCTCATTTTCAGAGATAACAGAAAACTTATTAAATAATATACCTTCATCTCTTTGTAAAACTTCAATGTCAATTTTATCAATAAAAAATTTATCGTATCTTAAATTATCTCCTATAATTTTTAGTTCTGCAGTTATATCATTCTCATCTTTTAAATAGTTGAAAGTGCTAATAACTCTACCTTCGACAACATTATTTTCGTTGAAAGATTCTAGTAATGTATTACTTTTGGCTTTTAGATTTATCTTTTTTCCATAGTCAATGATATTCATAGTTGATTCAAGTAATTTATTATTTTTCTTAAAGATTTCGAGTTTATCAATTTCGATATTATGTAATTGACCATAACCGTTAATATCAATAAAAATGTCATTTACAAGAGTTGGTGCTCCATAAGGTGTATATTTTAATGAATCTAGATGAAGATTGAAATTTAAGGGAATATCTTCTTTATTATTCAGAGATAAACTCATGCTTAACAATCCCTGAAAGTTTTTTGCTAGATTTCTATTGAAATATAAAGAGCTGATTTCACTTATTTGAACTTGATCTGCATTTATTGTAAAATCATAATATAATGAATCTTGAATATCAACAGCCAGTTCAGCATTAAAAATGTTATTAATGATAAATGAACTTGTCTCAAATGAGTTTTTATTACCTGAAGCTTTAAAATCAATCTTGACAGGAGAATAATTAAAATAAGAGTCATCTATCTGTATGGAAATATCAAGCGAATCGTGATTTTTTAGATAAGTGACTTCAGGTAATACTTTAAAATAGTAATCTTTTATTAAGCTATTTCCCAGCTTTAAATCACCGGAGGCTTGAAGTCCAACATTACTATTATCTATTTCAAAATTGCCATTAAGGTTAAGATTTGCAAGCCTATCATTTATTTGATTAATATTAAAGTTGTTAAAATTGAAATGAGATTTTAAAGTGTTTTCTTTTATATTATATATAGTTTTGTTTGTTAATGGTTTAAAATCAAAGAATCTTTTTTGAGTACTTTCTTGTGTAATGTTAAATGTTAAAATGTTATCCTCATAGACTACATTAGAACTTATATTTTTTAATGCATAATCCTGATACTGAAGTGTTAAGAGTGATAAACCGGTTGTAATTTTTAATTTATTACTAAAAGGGTCTAAAAAATCATAAAAAATCTTTGTTTCTAGATTACAATTAGTCGATAAATCATTATAAATGTATCTTATATCATTTGCAACTAAATTCATCTCAAATTGATTATTGTTGATATTTAAAGATCCTGAACCTTTTAATTTAGAGTCTAAAAAATATGCTTCGTTAATCTTTATTATTGTATCTGATTTAAAGATATCTTCAGAATTTAGTGATAGGTTGAGGTTTGTGATAGATTCATTTTTAAAAACAAGAGAATCAGAGTAAACAGATGCTTTTAGGGATAACTTATTATTCAGTCCGTATAAAATTGCATTTAAATCACATATAGAATGCAAATCATCAAGATATGACCCTTTATTAAATTTGATATTTTTTAAATTCAAATTTTGAGCCTTGAGATTGAAAAGATAATCTGCTTTTTTAAAAGAAAAAGGATTTTTTAGAGAACCAAACACTGATAACATACTTTCATCAGCGGTTATTTTTTCTATTTCAAGATATACTTTGCTTTCATTTCCATTGACAATAATAGAGTCAATACTGATATCATTATAATTTATATATTTCTTAACTTTATCATCTAATGAAAAATGAATATCTGTAAACTTTAAGAAATAATCGTCATGTTTATCAAAGTTTAGGTTTAGGGATAATCTGGAATCAAATGTTCCAAGATTGTCAATTTCTATTTTCTTGAGTAATAAATTTTCTATATCAGATTTAATAATTGGTTTTTTCCCTTTATTTTTGTCAATAACTAAGGAAATTAGTTCACCTTCAGATTTCGAAATTACAGTAATCAGGCTACTTAACTTAGAAATATCATTTTCTATTTTAATTTCTATCTGTGAAAATTCTTTTTGAACAGCAAAATTTTTATCACTCACAGCAACATAAGCAGTTCCATCATAAAGAATAAGATTATCGAAATACGGATAAAGATCTGGAAACTCAAGTTTTTTATCAGATTTTTTATAATCAAAATTAAGGATTAACTGAGGATTATAAATCCTAATATTAGAAATTGTTTTTTCAGGAATTCCATAAAGTCTATTTTTTCTCATAAAAAGAAACTTAAACAAATTGTAATCTATGTGAATTTGCTTAATATTTAAAGAGTATTGTGATTTAGTATCTGTAATTATAATATTATTGGCGAATATTTGTTTATCATTAAGTGAAAAATGTTCAATATCTATATTAGCAGATAAGTTTTTTTCTAAAATAAATACAATTTTATTCTTTAAATATATATCAATTTTGTTATATCTTATTAAAACAAAAAATCCGATATTAACAACTAATAATCCAATAACCAAAATCACTAACCAGCGATTATGCTTCAATTATTCCTCGTATAAATTTTTAGTTAAAA
>CAZJNG010000183.1:5170-5682 GCA_964547265.1 uncultured Candidatus Cloacimonadota bacterium
GTTAAAAAAGCTATCAGATATCCAAAGTGTATATCTGTGATAGCGTATAGTATTTACAATTTCATTTTCATCATTAAGTTTTATCATGATGAATATTAATAAGAGTTTTATTTTCTAAATGATAATGTAAAGGCATTTTGCTTGCAATGTTCAAATCATGAGTAGCAATAATTAAAGTCTGATTTCTTTCTTTATTAAGTTTTTCAAAAATCTGTACAATTTCTTCTGAATGATCCTTATCTAGATTTCCTGTTGGTTCATCTGCAATAATCAGGTCAGGCGAGTTAATTATTGCTCTAGCGATTGCAACTCTTTGTTGTTCACCTCCTGACAATTGGTTTGGATAGTGATTAAATCTTTTTTTCATATCTAAATCATAAAGGAGTTCTGAAGCTTTTTTCTTTGCTTCATGCCATGATTTACCGGCAATTACTGCCGGCAATGCTACATTTTCAAGGGCATTGAAATCCGACAAAAGATAATGGAACTGAAAGACGAAACCAATATGACTA
>CAZJNG010000184.1:0-5643 GCA_964547265.1 uncultured Candidatus Cloacimonadota bacterium
TTAATTATTGCTATTAAATCCGCTCCTAAATGTTTAGTTATATTTTTACATATTGATTCAAAATCATGATTAGTATTTAAGATATTGTCTTGTAATATTTCTATATCAAAATAATTTTGGTTAATATTGTCAATTTTTGCATGATGTTTTATAAAGTATAGTAATGATTCTATACCTTTGATTGAATATTCAAAAAAATAGCTATCAAGAATGTTTAAGACAAGAAAATAATTATTCTCATTATGATTGAATATTATTTTCACCTGATATTTAAACACAGTTTTTTTTGTATTTTCTGAGAGATAAAAGTAAATATTCGGCAAATATCTTTTTAATGAAAAATTCACCAAAAAAACTTGCCGCACAAAGTCTTTAATTAGACTTTGAGCTTTGTTATTCTCAAAAAATATTCTATCATTATGCATAAAAAAATCCTCAGTACAAATTTAGTAAAGAGGATATTTTTTTGTAAAGCTTTTTTTTATTTTTTTTTAAAAAAATATTTTTTTCTTTAAATCCAGCAGTTTTATATGATTTGAAGAACAGTAATTATTTAACTTATCAATAATTTTTATTGGTAGTTCAGGATCAGGAAATTGTGCTGTACCAATTGCTACCACGCTAGCTCCTGCATAAATAAATTCAATCACATCTTCATAAGATGAGATTCCTCCCATTGCCAGCAAAGGTATTGATACTTTATTTGCAACTTTATATACACAGGCTAATGCTACAGGTTTAATTGCCGGACCGCTATAACCTGCGATACCTCTTTTAATGTTAGATCGTCCTGTTTTCCAGTCTATTGACATACCTAAGAGAGTATTAATAAGTGATAATGAGGTAGCACCCCCATCTTCAGCCGCTTTAGCTATCTCAGCGATATCGGTAACATTAGGGCTAAGTTTTATTATGAGTTCTTTGTCTGTTAGATTTGATAATTTACTTGTTAAATCATAAACTACTCGTGCATCAACTCCAAAAGCTAAACCTTCATTTTCAACATTAGGGCATGATACATTTACTTCATAACCGCTAATAAATACGCTGTCAGGGTCTTGATTATAAGCTTCAAGTTTTTGTAAGGACATCTCGAATTCGGCAATAGTTGAAGCTGAAAAACTAATAATTAAAGGACATTTAATGTCTTTATATCTAAGTATTTCATTTTTTAAGAAGTCATCTATTCCCGGATTTTGTAAACCTATAGAGTTTAATAAACCGGACTGTGTTTCTACTAATCTGGGAACAGGATTTCCTGATTTTCTTTCAGGAGTGATTGTTTTAGTAATAATTGCACCTAATTGATTTATATCATATAAGTCATTGTAATCGTAAGAAAAAGTACCTGAAGCAACAGTTATCGGATTCAATAAATCAATTTTACCGAGTTGTGTTCTTAATAAATTATTTTTCATAGAGCCTCTTAATCATTATCATCAAAAATAATATTATGGCCGTTAAACACAGGTCCGTCTTTACATACTCTTAAATAAGTACTATTCTCAGTGTCGTTAATCATTTGTTTTACTTTCACTGCACATCCATAACAAACACCGACACCACAAGCCATGTATTCTTCAAGAGAAACATCAATAGAGATATTTTTTGTTTTACAAATATCTATGATAGCTTTCAACATTGGCTTAGGACCACATGAAATTATCTTTAAATTTGATAAATTATATTTTGATTCAAAATCAAGCAGGAATTTTTCAAGTTGTGGTATGACATTCCCCTTATATCCGACAGACCCATCTTCTGTACAAATAACATCACTTTCAAAAATCTCATTTTTATCTCTACCACCATGAATCCAAAAAAGTTCAATATCATTATTAATATTATTCAACTGTAGTTGCTTTTTAAAAAAGAATAATGGTGCGTATCCGCATCCTCCGGTTATAAACAAGAATTTTTTGAAATTACTTGCCGTAAAGCTATTACCTAAGGGTCCAAGAAGATTAAGATTATCTCCCAATTTTAATTCAGAAAGTTTTCGTGTACCTTGACCGATAAGCTTTACTAAAAATGAGATTTGAGTGGTTGGTATTTCATTGTCATGCTCCTTAATGTCATATATGCTAATAGGGATTCTTAACCGAAATATGTCGTTATCAGGTAAGGCTAGTTCGTAAAACTGACCCGGTAAGCCATATTTGTTATCAATATTACTATCATTGACTTCTACAGTCAACATAAAGTAATTTAAAGACTTAGCTCCTTGATAAACAGCATTGTCACTGGATACTGTTTTTGTATTAAAGGTTTTCATTTTTTTTCCTTAAAAATTAAGCTGATTCTAATAACAGAACCAGCCTAATTAAATTATATTTATGCTTCAAAAGTTATTTTTCCGTCACAGAAAGTAGTTAATACTTTTGCTTTTAAAGATTTATTAAGGTAAGGAGTATTTTTAGATTTTGAAAGCATATTGTCATAAGTAAAGTTAATATCAGCATTTAAATCAATTAAGACTAAGTCAGCTCTTCTGCCTACTTCAATAATGCCTGTATCTAATCCAAGCCATTGAGATGGTGTTACTGACATCTTTTCTATTAACATTTCAAGGCTTAGACTGCCGTTTAAAACTAATTCCGTATATAAAGAAGAAAATGCCGTCTCAAAACCATTAATGCCAAAAGGTGCAAAATCAAACTCTTTTTCCTTTTCATAATCAGAATGCGGAGCATGATCTGTGGCTATTAAATCAATAGTTCCATCAATAAGTCCATTCAATAAAGCTTGTCTGTCTTTTTCAGAACGAATAGGTGGTTTGCACTTATAATTTGTATCAAAGGTTACTAGACAATCTTCATTAAATATTAGATGATGAGGTGTAACTTCAGCCGTAACTTGTAAACCGTTTGCTTTAGCCTCTCTGACAAGTTGTACAGACTTAACAGATGAAAGATGAGCTATATGAATCTGGCACTTAGTAAGTTCTGCTAACATTATGTCTCTGGCGATTATCAATTCTTCCGCTACTGCAGGTATTCCCGACAAACCAAGTCTGGTTGCTATCTTTCCTCCATGAACCTGTCCTTTTCCTGCTAAATTATAATCTTCTGCATGAATGATAACAGGTAAATCAAAGTTACGGGCATATTTCATAATATTTTGTTGGAGTTTAGAGTTTTGTACACAAGCTCCGTCATCAGAAACTGCGACTATGCCACCTTCTTTCATGGTTGCTATCTCTGAAATCTCTTTTCCTTCAATTTTTTTAGATGACGCTCCTATAACTTTCACTTTACATAATCCAATATCTTTTGCTTTTCTTTGAACAAACTCAACAGATGCTATATTGTCTATTACCGGATAAGTGTTTGGCATTGCACAAATTGTTGTAAATCCGCCTTTTGCAGCAGCTCTTGTTCCGGTGTAAATGTCTTCTTTATGTGTTTGCCCCGGTTCTCTTAAATGGCAGTGTAAATCGACTAAGCCGGGAATAATATGTTGACCCTGAGCATCAATTATTCTATCAGGTTTTACAGTTTGTTCATTTATTTCATTTTCTATTGATTTAATAATTTCATTTTCAATCAAAATATCTTTTTTTTCAAATTTTTGATTCAAATAAATATTGCTGTTTTTTATTAAAGTTTGCATAATTAACCTCTACATCTTTCCACCGAGTATTAAAAACAGTAGAGCCATTCTGACGGCTACACCATTTGCTACTTGTTCAATAATCACACTTTGTGGGCTTTCTGCTATTTCCGGTAAAATTTCAATTCCTCTGTTCATTGGACCGGGATGCATAACGAGAGCATCTTTTTTTGCCCATTTCATAGTTTCTCTACAAATATTATAATGTTTAGAATATTCTTCAAGACTTGGGAAGAGTCCTTCAGCTTGTCTTTCCAATTGCATTCTTAGTCCCATGACTACATCTGCATCTTTTAAAGCTGTTTTTAAATCATATTCAACATTACAACCATAAATCTCATCCATATAACCGGGAACAAGTGTTCTTGGACCGCAAATTGTAACACTAGCTCCTAATTTTTTCATGCCTATCAGGTTTGAGCGAACTACACGACTATTTGTAATATCGCCAACTACAACAACTTTAAGATCTTTGAGTGTTCCGGTTTTTTCTCGAATAGAGTACATGTCAAGTAAAGCTTGTGTAGGATGAGCATGTCTTCCGTCTCCTCCATTTAAAACAGGTTTATTACTATATTTATTAACAAGTTGCGGACTACCCGGAGAACTGTGTCGAATTACATATAAATCCACTCCCATTGCATTTAAAGTTTCTACAGTGTCTTGTAAACTTTCACCTTTTTGCAATGATGAAGTAGATGCCTCAAAACTTATTAAATCTGCTGACAATCTACTTGCAGCTAATTCAAAAGAAATCTTTGTTCTGGTACTATTTTCAATAAACAAAGTACATACAGTTTTACCTTTTAAAGTAGGTAATTTTTTGTAATCTCTTTGATTTATTTCTTTCATAACTACAGCTGCATCAAGAATTGATGTAATTTCTTCAGCTGAATAATCATCTAGATCGTACATGTTACGACCGAGTAAATTAAAACTTTCTGTCATTTATCCTCCAATAATTTTTTATTTTTACTTATAAATATATTACTGAGGATTATTAAGAAGAATTCAGCTTCATTTTATCCATCCTTTCTACCTCACAGGGTAAGATTAAAGGTTTATTAAATTATCAATATAATAAAAAATTCAATCTCGTTATTTAGTCAAGATTTTTTTTTATTTATTTTCATCACGATAGATAAAACTATTATAACTAAGTATTTTAAAACACTATAAATCATGACAAGATTGATGTTTTTTTTATTTACTGATTGCTTTTAAAAATTACTATATTACTTTTTGAAATTTGATCAAACTTTGTTAAAATATGAAATTTAAAATATCTAATCACATTAAACTATTAAACTATTAATAACAAAATTATCAATTAAAAATAATCTATAAAGTGTATTTATTTTATGATTTAGCATATTATTGAAAACAAAAAACTAATCAAAACGCTAAATTATTGCAAAATAGTAATTTATGTATTTCGTAATACTGCTTATAATAAAGGTGACCAACAGGAGACCTACAGGAAATTGCGTCTCCTGTAGGTCCCCTGTTCCTTCGCTATATATTACAGGTAAATAGCTAGATATTAGCTTAACTATATTAATGTTACAAAATGAAAATAATTTTAAATAAAATGATGTTTCTTATATAGTCATTAAATATTTAATATAAAATAATAATTATTCTTTGAATTTTCTGCATTTATACTTATGTTTTTATAAACTCTCATAACTCTGAACTTTGAGAAAATGTGCAAGAACTCCTAAAATCTTAACCACATTTTTAGAGTCTGTCCCGGAATTACAGTTGTGCAAACACCCTTGTTTGCACCAAAAACCATAACTCATTTATAAACAGTATTTTAACAAGCAACAAGCAAGGGTGCTTGTTGAACGATTCTGCATTTTGAGACAGCCTCATAATTATTGTTGTGCAAACACCCTTGTTTGTACCTAAAAGCATAAGTAACTTATATTCAACAAGTTAAAAGACAACAAGCAAGGGTGCTTGTTGAACGATTCTGCATTTTGGGACAGCCTCATAATTATTGTTGTGCAAACACCCTTGTTTGCA
>CAZJNG010000185.1:0-5642 GCA_964547265.1 uncultured Candidatus Cloacimonadota bacterium
GTAAGATGCAAAGCTCCGAGTTTTTCATCAAAAGCATATTTCTGATGCATAGGTATAAGCTGTTCAAAATAAAATTTTCCGTATTCATCTGTAATGTACTGGCTTATTAAATCAGATATCCTAATAATTTCTTTAAATGGGATAATTTTGTCAATACCTGCCTTTATTAAAGGCTCGATATGATTTTCTACTGACAACCACTCTGCCGACCACTCATCATACCATTTATTAAAATGCTCATCTTCTATATGATTCTTTTTGCAAAGCTTGTGGAAATGTTCTTTTGTTACATTTAAAAATTCTCTTAGGTTATTTCTCCACTTTTCATGAACATCGGCTATTTGGTTGAAAATCTCCTGATTGTTTCTATACATCTCAATCTTTAACAATTGTTCAGCAAACATAACAGATGTCTTTTCTGCTACAAGATAAAAATCAGGTAGTTCTTTTTTATTAAAATCACAAATAGCCTGTAAATTTTTAGAGTTATTTAGCTCATCCCGCAAAGTCATAGCTTCTTTTTTAAATGCAAGCAGGTCAGAGCTTAAACTTTCCAACCCAAAATTTAGGTTTTCACTTAAATACTTTGTCCTTTGATGAATAAGCTGATGATCACCATCAACACATGAGTCAAAAATTCTTTTTTCATAATTATCAGCACTTAAGAGAAGCTCCTGATACTGCATCTTAAAATCATCCAGTTTGCCAATCAGAAGATTAAACCACCGCAATAAAGCATGACAATACTGTAGCTTAGAGTTTTTTATTTCTGTTAAATCAAAGTCTCTTATAAGCTCTTGAAAACTTATAAAATCTACAATCGTTTCGCAAGGCTTGGGCAGTTTTGCAATCTGTTCTTCAATCTCCTGCATCTGCTTAATTAACTCTTCTTTATCAAAAAAAAGTTTATTGTATAAATCAGTAATGCCCTCTTCATCAAAGAGCACTCTAAACTTGTTATTAACAAATATATCCAGAACCATTTTTGCCTTTTCATCATCTGAGTAGATTTTGTTATCAGGTTTTACATCATTTGGAAAATTAGAATTACTTAATGTTCTATTAACAGGATAAAAAGAGGATTTGTAATTTACTGATTTCTTATCGTCCATAGTATCATGATAAGATGTTCCGTGATAATTATTATAAGATGTTTTGTCACTTAATACATTATAATTTCCTTTATCAGGCATACCATTAATTGATTTATATTCATCAATTGATGGAAGAGACCATTTTGTAAAATTATCTATTGCACAATTTGATAAAAGAGATAAAATGGTAGAAACTTCATTTTCCTCTACCTTAAAATAGACAAAATTTGGCCATAGATAAGCAGTAGTTTTATCAAAAATAACCTTTGGTTTATCTTTAAAGTAAAACCACCTTTGTTTTTTTATGGCATCCAGGATTCTTTGAATGCCTTGTCCTGACATATTATTGATTTCATTCTGTAATATGTCTGATTTAGTTTTTAAATGGTCTTTTTCTGTAGTAAGAATCTGGATTTTCTTCTCTGTTTCAAGTTTTTCAGTTTCTAATCTTGTAATCTTTTTCGCTACTTCCGGATTTTCTTTTCCTTCAGATATTTCTATTATTTCTTGTAGTTTTTGGGTAAGTTCATATTTTTTAAAGATAAGCTGATCATAGAGTTGATTAGTGTTTTCCATTAAGGTTTTTTCCTTTCGTATCAATAAATTTTATTTAGTATAGTAAAAGCTGATTTCTTTTTTCTGACAGAGCTTTATTTAATTGTTCTGTAAGTAATTTTTGTTCTGTAAGTTCAGAAAAAAGAGGCAATATTCTGTCTTTAACTCTGTTTTCTAGAGATATCAGTGCATTTTTAAGATGTTCCTGATTGTTTTCAAATATCTTATTTTGTTGTTGTTCCAGTCTGACTAACTGAGTCTTTTGAGTATCTAAGATATTTTTTATAAGTAGTTCTGTATTTTCACTGAAGATGTTAAAACAGGGATTGTCTTTGTCAATCATATTCAGAGTATTAATCAGTTCAGGAATCTCTTTTGACATAAAGTTTAACATATCTGAGTTTATTTTCTGTTCAAGGTTGAGATATTGTTTACTGGTGTTGATAACAAGTTGATTATTAATCAAGCTCTTTATATGAACAGACTTTTCCAGTAAAAAGTTATAACTTGTCATAAAATCAAGAATGGACTGAGTAGCTGTTTTGAGTCCTTTTTCTTCAGCCTGTAAGAGGACTTTTTTCATTTGAAAATTCTTTTCGTATATATCCAGTACTGCCTGTTTTTTTTCTTCGGTGTATTCAATCTCTTTATTTAAAAGTTCAATTTCTGTTTCAGCTGCTTTTCTTGCCTGATAAACCTTGTCTTGTTCCTGTTTACTGTCACATAGTTCCCAATTTGAGTTTTTTGTCATTGCAGCTTATTCCGTTTCTGAGTTTTGATTGTCCGGTAAAGATTTTTGTACATCATTCGCTAAGCTATGTTTTATATCATGATTAATCTGAGAAAAGATAGCACTGGTGTTAAACAAATTTTTTGCATTTGCCATAGTTTCCTGAATTAAGATTTGTGTTTGTCCTACAATCATAGTCTTTAATTCATTATTATACTCTATAATCTTTCTTTGAGTTTCAGTAGCATTCTCTATTCTTTTATTGATTGACTGAATAAAATTTGAGTTCATCTGATCCATAGTGGAATAGTACATTTTATAAGCATCACTGTTTTTTTCATAACTGTTGGCTTTGTCAATAAAAAGAGGCAGTTTGTGTAAAAGAAAGTCACTGCTTTCTTCGTTAATTTCTCTGATTAATTCATTATAATGTGTATCAATTGTTTTAACCTGTTCCAGATCTGCATGATGGAGGATTGCTATTCTCTCTTGAGCTAAGGTATTGATTTCTTTCGTAAAATCAGTAAGGACACTAACTGTTTTAGTCATATTAGCAGTTCTGGCTTCTTCCATGAGAAGCATTATTCTGGCATTAGTCTCGGTGATTTCAATCTGAGCTTTTTTCTGCATTTCAATGATTTTAGCTTCCAGTTCTTTTTGTGTTATCTCTGACTGAGCATTAATCTCAGCTATCTTTACATCATCAGGTCTTCTGATAACTTCTTCTCTGTAAGAAGATGAATGACCACCGCCACCACCCATTAGTCCTCCTTATTAAACTTTAGTAAATTCAAATACAATTGGTCAAGCATTCCGTGAATGCCTGTAGTTTTTCTTTTTTTTAATCCGTTTTTAATTAAATATTCTATATATTGACTCTTTTTTTGATTATAGAAACAATCATTGATGAAGTGTTCACAATTATTATAGAAAAAGTCATAATTAGCCTGTCCAATATGGCTTAAAGCCTTACTAACCCTGACATCAACATCATTGTACGGGGTTTCTTCTATTTGTTTTACTAAGGCTTTTTTACCTAAAGAAAAGACTTCTAAATTAGTTTTTTGGATTGTCATGTCCTTTCTGAGAATGGAAAAACCCTCTGAAGAACAATAATGTATGATCTCATCATCTGAAATATACAAGCCATGATGATAGTATGAACCAAGCTTTACTACAATCCAGTCGCCTTTACACGGTGTCTGTACCTCAGTTTTCATTGATAATTTCTTCTGTTTCCTGTATATCTTGATTATTTTCTATGAGACTTTGATTTTTCGTTTCCTGACTTAGCAATTGAGCAGTGTTACTAACTCCAATCAAATCCTGACTTTTGGAAATAATCTGACTAATCTGAGCCTGATTATCAGAAAGCATCTGTTGTAATGCTTCTTTTGATTGAATGTTTGATTTTATCTGCATTTCCCGCTCTGCGTTTAAGCTTATAATGCCGTCATTTTGCTGTTTTACTATCTGAGTAAAAAGCTGATCAAGATTCTTTTCATAAATCTTGCGTGATGGGTCATCTTCCTTGAGCTCCTGTAATTTATCTTTGACTTGATCAACTAATTTTAATCTGTTAGTTATCAGTTCATCTTGTTTCATTTCAAAATCATGGTATAAATCTGCAATTTTCTTAGTTTGGTCTGCACTTAAGTTATTTGAATTTTCAATATTTTGAATATGATTTTCTGCTACAGTCTGACCTAACCTTTGTATCTCCTGAGCAAGATTTAAAAAGTTTTCTTTACGGGCGTGCATAATTAATTTTTCAACTTCAACAAAATGTGTTAGCAATTCTTTTTGTAAATTATGTTTTTGTTTTGTGCTCTCAATCTCAGCCTTAGCTAACATCATCTTAGCCTGAGCTTCAATCTCAGCAACTCTTACTTTGTCAGGCTCATAAATGGTAGTAATGGTCTCTCTGCTTTTATTACCTCCAAATAAATTACCTAACCAACTGCCAACACTACCTAATAAATTCATAACATTACCCCCTTTAGGTTTTAAAATATTTTCTATCTGCCTGCTTCTAAATCTGCCTAATGTACACATATTGGCAAAATGTTCACAATTGTTAAAAACAAGGTTATAGCCTTTATCTCCAAGACAAGCTCTTGCATAATTTACAATATCAATCGGAGGGTATAAGTCAGAAATCTCATCATTATTATAAATCTTAACCTCAATCGAAACATCTTTTGCAAAAAACTTTAAGTCTGATGTAATTACTTCATTATTCGTACCAAGAATATCATCATCATCCTTACCTGTAAAATGTATAATTTCTTTATCGGTTACATATATTCCATGATGAAAATATAAGCCTCTGTTTACCCTGATATGATCAGCATACTTTGGCTTTCTCTTTTGCCAGATCTCCTGCTCTTCAGTTAATAAATCTGGCATAAAAATTTCGGAAGGTTTGTCTTCTGTTATTATTTCAATCATTAGACTTTCACTCTCTTAATGATAATTGTGTACGTATATTTTATATTACATTTAAAGTCAAGGGAAAAAATAAATATTAAGTAAATATGACAATGTTAATGTAGTTTAACACACGGGGTGGTCATATCAGGTCTATAGCTTGTATTTTTTTTAAACTTTGTGTCTTTGTTGTTATATTATAGCAATAGGAAGTCCTTGTTAATTAAGAACTTCCTATATTATTGAAAAAGATAAAATAATTATGATATAACTAAGCTACCTGATAGCCATTTTCACTGATAAATTTATTTGCTTTGTTTGCGACATTGCACCATTCAGAGTACTGGTCTCTGAATTTTTTGTCCAGGTATTCCAGGATAAGAACTGTAAGAGCAATCTGTTTTGCTAAGGTTTCATCAGTATTGAGTTTTTGTTTGATGTTATCAGTTTTTTCAGTGAATTTCCTTTTTGATATCTTTGTCAGTTGAGAAATTTCATCAAAGTTATCCCAGTAACCGTATGCTGATTGGAGATTTATGATATTGATAAGATTGTCATCTGTTTTATTGTAAGCAAGGTCTTGACAGCATTCTAACAATTGTTGACTTGCTTCTTGGATTAAGGATTTTTTTTGATATGGTACAATGCAAGACATTACAGCATTAAAGCCTAATCCGGCAAGTGAAAATCCGTTGTCAGCCGGCATCATCACAGGAACTCTTCTCAAAGCAATAGACCCTGATTTATCTTTATTTTTAAGAGTATCTTCAATCACAAAGCTTGTATTTTCACTGAGAATAGAGTATTTTAAGGCAATGTCTGTTGTTTTATTT
>CAZJNG010000186.1:0-5591 GCA_964547265.1 uncultured Candidatus Cloacimonadota bacterium
GAATGTAGTACCAATATCTTTTTCACTACAAGCATAGATATTCCCGTAGTGTAAATCAATTATTTTTTTAACAATTAACAAACCGAAACCTGTACTGCTTTCATTTGCAGTTGGTTTAGCACTAAAAGTTTTAAATTCTTTAAATAATAGAGAAAGTTCATCACTATTTAAACCAATGCCCGTGTCAGAAATATTTATATAGTATTTGTTGTCTTTAATACTAAATGTTACATCAACAGTTCCCTTAGGTTTTGTGTATTTTATAGCATTGGTAATTAAATTGTCAATTACATCAGCCATTTTATCCTTGTCAAAGACTAATTCATGTTTAATATTTTCTTCATGAACTATTAATCTAATGTCTTTCTGTTCAGCCAGAATTTTATAATAAAAGTTTCTTTCATTGAAGATATCGTAGAAGCAGGCTTTAACAAGATTTAATTTTAATCTTCCGGTTTCAAAAGCTGATATGTTTAACAATTCTTTAACTATTTTAAACATTTTTTCTGTTTGATTTTGAATTAATCCAATATTATTTGTGATTAAGTCATAGTCATAAGTTTTTTGTGTTAAATGATAATGAGTTAACTCGCAAAGTCCTAAGATTCCGGATATCGGGTTCTTTAGGTCATGGACGGCAACACCAAGAAACTCATTTAAATCAATGTATAAACTCTCTAATTTATTTTTTTGTTCATTTATTTCATGATAAGCATTATGTAGTTCAATATTTTTGAGTTTGATGATCTCAATTTCTTTATCTTTTCGTTCAATTTCAAAGTGTGACTCAATGGTTGCAATTTTTGATTTTAGTTCGTTACTAAAAATCTTGTTAAGAAGTCTTGAATGTTCAAGTTGGTATTCATAAGCTTTTTGGAAATTTCCTAATTCAGCATAGGTCGCTGCCAAATCTTTGGATATAAATTTTAATTGATGGCTTGAATTAGTTCTAATGGCAATTTCTTTAGCTTGATACAAGTATTCAAATGACATGGAGTAGTCTTTTTTTTCTTTGTAAATATTGGCTAGTCCGGCTAAAGCAAATGTATAACTTTTAAGACTATTATTTTTTTTTGCCAATTCTTCAGCTATTTTAAACTCTTCAATAGCTGAGTCAAATTCCAACATATCAGTATATAGAGAAGCGATGTTATTATGAGTTGCTATGCTGTATTTTGGTTCAATATTATAATCTTTGATAATCTTAAGTGATATATAAAGATTGATTAAAGCAATATTTTGATAATGAGCTATTTCTTCTTCATTTAGTTGATTATCATTGATATCAACACCTTTTTTTGAAAGTTTAGAGTATGCTCTTGCCAGGTTATTATAGATATTGTATAAGTCTTTATAATCATTAAGTTCTTCTTTTATTGATTTAGAAGTATAATAAAATGAGATAGCTTTTTTATAATCTTCTAATAAATAATAAATAGTAGCTATGTTATTTGTAATTTTTGCAACCAAATCTTTCGCATTCAGTTTTTTACTTATAGTCAAAGCTTGCGAATAATAATCCAGAGATTCTGTATAATTGCCTTGTTGATGTTCAAGGTTTCCTAGACATTTTAACAATTCAGCATGAGAAATCATCATTTTAGGAGTCGATGGATCAAGTTGTCTAACAATATTTAGAGCTTTTATACATAATTCTCTACAATTTATAAAATCGGAGTCTTTCCATAAACATAAAGCTTGGTTTACTAATGATACTAAGTCAATATTATTATTACTCATAATCTGTCTCCTATTTGAAAGCTTTAAGAGAAATGAATGAAATTATTATTTTTTTCTTCTTCATTATTTAAATGTATTTGAAATCTATGATTTTGTCAAGAACAAAGTTTTTTTATTTTACTCTTGACTATGTCTAGTGTTAATATTATTATGATTATGAGATTTTAGAAAAGGTGATTATATGGATTTTTATTCAGAAGTGAAAAGTGTTTTAATTGCTATTCAGAATCCGGTTATTTTACTGGAAGGCAAAAGAAATGTCTTAGAAGAAGATAGAGATAATCTGATTAATATAGGCAGAATGCTTGCCATAAAATTTCCTCATGCTATTTTTAGAAGTGGTAATGCGGATGGCTCTGATAATCTGTTTATTCAAGGTGTAGCTAGTGTTAAAGATTCAAAAATTGAATTAATTGTTCCTTATAGAGGTCATAAAAAACAAAATATACCTGCGAATGCTAAGGTTTTTGCAATAAATGAAGTTAATTTTAATTGTGAAACTTACTTTGTAGAACTAACTAAAAAATTACTATCTAAACGTTCTGCTGAGGCTATTGATAAATACATAATGAATAATAAAGTTACAACTCAAGCTACAACAAAAGCAGCATATCTTTTAAGAGACACATTAAAGGTTACTGGTTTTGGAGATTTAAAGCCTGCAAGTATAGGCATCTTTTATGATGATTTAAACAAACCCGAAAGCGGAGGGACAGGTTATACCATGCTCACCTGCAGAACGCTAAATATCCCTTATTTTAAGCAAGATAAGTATTTTGATATTTAAAAGTTAGTTTTTTTGAATATTCTTATACTTCAGATACAAAAGTACAAAAGAAACTAGTATTAACAAAGGATAATGAGTTATAATATATTGTCCTGGAAAGAGAAACAATAAAGAAATTCTCAATGAAAAATATGTGATAATAATTATAAAAGGCCATTTATTAAGTCTTTTATAAATCAATAAACAAAGGAGTATTACTCCTGTTGAAAAAAGGAAAAAGAATGACATATTACATTCTTCATGTTATATTTAATATTATACTCGCATTATATGTAAAATTAATAACGCGAGTATAATAAACAATTTGCTTAACTTCTGGTTAAAATCTTTTCAACTCTAGGAGCTCTGATTCTGTGAGATTGCTTGAAGCCTGACCCAATCAACGGTCTGCAATATAGGAGAAATGAATCTGTAATATTGTTACCATTTGCATTAATGTATTCATCCGGCATATGTCTTGTTTTGCCGGCAATCATGTGTAAGGGGATAGGTTTATAGTCAACAGAATAGTACCCGGTTCGTTGTATTGATATAGAACAATCCAGGTTATGCCAAATTGCATAATGTGCCGCTTTTTCTCCAACTTCTCTGGCTTCATGCTGATCAACATCACTTACACAAGCAGGGAATGATCTTTGCAGATAACCAAATGTGTCAGAACGAACTCTGGTTATTTTTAAATTCTTTTTAATATAGTCAGAAAGTAAGTCACCTAATGCTCCTGTTCCAGATAACTGGACATTACCATGTTGGTCTTTTTCTATATGATCTGTAAGTTTTGTTATGATTGGTATGCCTTTTTCGTCGCTAATACCTTCAGAAACAGCAATAACACATCTGCCATACTGATCATACACAGCTTTAACATCTTTTAAGAATTGCTCTCTATGAAATGGTCTTTCAGGTAAATAAATTAAATGAGGACCATCATCAGGGTATTTCTTAGCAAGTGAAGAGGCAGCAGTTAAAAAACCCGCATGTCTTCCCATAACAACGCCTATATAAATACCGGGTAGTGACCTGTTATCAAGGTTTGCTCCTATAAATGCCTCAGCAACAAATCTGGCTGCAGAACCATAACCCGGTGTGTGATCGTTGTGTACTAAATCATTATCAATGGTTTTAGGGATATGAATAGCCCTAAATTCATAATTAGCTTCCTGAGCAAAGTCATTTATAATTCTTACAGCATCAGAACTGTCATTTCCTCCAATATAAAAAAAATATCTTACGTCATGAGCTTTTAAAACATTAAATACCTCTTTACAGTAAGCTTCGTCAGGCTTATCTCTTGTAGAGAGTAGTGCGCTTGATGGTGTATCTGCAACTCTTTCGAGATTATGAGTTGTTTCCTGAGTTAGATCCAAGAAATCTTCATTGACTATACCACGCATTCCATTGATTGCTCCATAAACTTTTGTGACTTGAGCAAATTTTCTAGATTCTAAAACGACTCCAGCTAGTGATTGATTAATTACTGCAGTTGGTCCACCACCTTGAGCAACTACAACTTTTCCTTCCAGTTTCATAATAGAAACCTCCCTATTTTATATAAATTATTTATTAGTAAGATATGAGCTTCTTTCAATCCATTTAGTTTCCCATTCCAAGTAGTATTTTGAAGGTGGTTGCAAGGTATCTATAACTTTTTTGGCAGTATCACATTCAAGAGCTAAAGTTGGGAATACTTTATTTGAGATTTGAATACTTGCATTCATTAGAATATCTTTTTTTACGGATAACTCTTTGTCTAGTATCTTTTGCATCATCTTGAGTTGATTATCAAGCTTATTTTTTTCTTGAATTGCTTTTATAATATCATCTTTTACTGATTTTGCATAACCTTTAATGAAATTAAAGATATTTGGCGATGTGATATCATCTTCAAAATTTGATTTCAGTTCTTCTATAGTATTGTTTATTTTGCTGATTGTATCTTCTAAATTGCTGATTTTTTGATTTAAAAGCTTGTCATAACCAAAATTTATAGTAGTTTTTATGCCTGTATCGTTACCTATTGAAGGACAAAATAAGGCATTTTTTACCTTGATATCACAATCTATGATAGCACCTTTTTCGTTCAGATTAATACCTGAACCCATAACTGTAATAGTATCAAGACACTCTACATTTGCAGCCAATATAAACCTTTGAACGGATAATTTGCCTTTAACAAATACATTACAACTTTCCATAAACTTTATAGACATATTACCTTGGCAACTTAAATGTATTTTCTCACCGGTAGCACCACCATTTATGATTAAGTCTCCACCTGCTTCTATATGGCAATTATCTTCAATGATTCCTTTGATAAATATATTTTTTTCTGAAATAACCTTAAACCCGGTTCTTACATTTCCATTTATATGAACATTTACTTTTGTATTTATATTGCCTGTGGAAAAGTCTATATCTCCGGGTATATGTAATTGTGGGAAAACAGATAGTATATTATTTTTATATTCAATTAAACCATCTTCTCTGCTATAGATAAGAAGTTCATGATCATTGTCTTTTTTGTAGGTATTAAGACCGTTTTTTAAAAGTAAATCTTTAGGTGTTCTAGCTTTAATAATGTTTCCAAAAATATCATATCCATCTTCACCGGGAACAGGTAATACTTTTTTTGCCAGCAATTCATCTGCATTAACTGAGGGGAACTGTTTAACTTCTCTATAGTCAATTTTTTCTTCCTCATCGTTATCAATACATTTTGAACATAATTCTACAAGTATTTCAATGAAGGCATCTTTTCCTTTTTCCGGTTCTTTACCTCTGGCAAGTAAAACAGGAATACCTGGTTTTACATCTAGATTGAAATCTTTAAGTAAGGTTTTTCTATCAATTTTTTCTTTTAAGATATAAGTTGCAATATCAGATTTTTCTAGTTGAATAAACGGCTCTCTCGTGAAGTTTATAAAATAGAGATTCATTTTATCTCTACTAACCAGGAATGGTGAATGAATACTTATAGTATTATCTTTATACTGAACATATCCTGAATATCCTGCAATAAAGTGCTTTTTGCTTTCATCATAGTGAACGCCCTCTCCTGATGTAT
>CAZJNG010000187.1:0-5571 GCA_964547265.1 uncultured Candidatus Cloacimonadota bacterium
TCCTTTTTCTGCATGGCAGATTTCTTTATAATAATTTAACAAATAAAGATACACATAATAATAATCATTTAATAGCTGAACTCTCTGCTTTAGTGATACTTGGTAATTTTTTTAAAGATTTGAAAGTACATCTTTTATTAAGTAAACCAAGTAAATGGCTTAAGTATGGTCTATTAAATATTGAAAAGGAAATGCAATCTCAGGTTAATGAAGATGGTACAAGCTATGAAGGGTCAACATCTTATCAAAAATTAGTAACTGAGATTTTTCTGCAAACAGCGATAATATGTAAATTAAACAATATCTTCTTATCTGAATCATTTAATAAGCGTTTAGAAAGAATGTGTGAGTTCATAATGAATATTCAAAAGGATAACGGATTATGTCCTTTTATAGGTGATTCCGATGATGGAAGGTATATCGTTTTATCGAGTTATTACAATAGGAATCCGAAAGACTTTAACTATCTTTTATCGCTTGCAGGAGAATATTTTAATAGAGATGATTTTATGTATTTTGGACAGAAGCATAAACAGGAAAATTATACTTTTAAAACCACTACTCATAATAAGGTGAATATTAATTTAGTTTCAAAAGCATATATTTACGGAGGCTATTATTTACTGAGAAATGACAATGTCTATTGTTTTATTCGATGTGGACAATTAGCATTAAGAGGGAAGGGTATGCATAGTCATAACGATCAGCTTAGTGTTGAATTATGTATAAAAGGTAAAGACTTTTTTATTGATCCCGGTTCTTATGTTTATACATCTGATTACTTGGCAAGAAATGAGTTTAGGTCAACAAAGTCTCATAATACATTAATGGTAGATAATTTTGAACAAAATTATTTTCATCCTAATTTGTTATTTTTTATGCAAGAAGAGACATTTTCAGAATGTTTATCATTTGAAAATGATTTATTTAAAGGACGACATTTTGGTTATTTAAATAAAAGTGGAGTTATTCATCAGAGATCAGTTAATATTACACAAAACAATGTCAGGATTTTTGATGAATTATTTTATTCGGAGAAACAAGTGAAACAGACTCCGGCATATATTAATTTTATTTTACATCAAGATGTTACAATCGAAACATTTCAAAAATCATTAGTACTTACAAATGATGATGTCAGTATAAAACTTGTTTGTGATTTAGAGTATTATGTTGATGATGTTTTTGTTTCACATTCTTACGGTTCAAGAGATCACTCTAAAAGAATATCTTTTAAGCTTCTGTCAGATAATAATATAATAAATATTGATTTTTAAGATGGAAATTTTATGATTCAGAACTTTAAATTAAAGATTTTCGGCTTTATTCCTCCTCCTTATGGAGGTTTATCAATACATATTTTTAGATTACTCGACTTTTTAAATGAACAGAATGTTGAATATGATTATTATAATTGTAATCCAAATTTTAGTAAAGCATTTTTTAAGCTTTTTTTCGATTGCTTGAATTTTAAAAAAGAGATAATCCATTTACATGAATTGTTAGCATATAAGCAACAAATAATGCTGTTATTCTTGATAGTAGTTTTTAATAAAAGAGTTATCCTTACTATCCATAATAATCGATTTAAAGATAAATATCAAAAATTGCCCTTTTTAAAGAGATTGATTTTTAAAAAGTATGTAAGTGCTGTACATAAAATTATTGCAGTAAACAGTGATAGTGATTTTGATTTTATAAATAAAAAAAATATTGTACATATACCGGCATATATTGCTCCTATATATAAAGAGTTAAATATATCTTTATTACCGAAAACAATAGCTGAACTTAGAGGTAAACATAAAATATTGCTAACAGCGAATGCCTCAAGACTCGCCTTTTATAAAAATCAAGATTTATATGGATTGGATATGTCCATTCAACTAGTAAAATTTTTAAATGATAGTGGAGTAAAGGATTTTTGTTTTATTTTTATTTTAACTGCGGTAACAGATGAAAATTATTATTGTTTGTTAAGACAACGAATCCAAGATTATGAAATTGATGAACACATGGTAATCATTAATGAAAGCATTAGCTATCCTGCTTTACTTAGTATTTCAGATATTTTTTTAAGACCAACTAATACTGACGGATATAGTCTTTCAGTCTCAGAGGCTTTAAGTTTAAAAAAAATAGTTATAGCGAGTGATGTTTGTCCTCGTCCAACCGGAACTATTCTTTTTAAAACAAGAGATCAAGATGATTTAAATAGAACAGTAAAAGATGTTGTAGATAATTTGGAGCTTTATAAAGACAAAGCTAAGGATATGATTCATGAAAACTATGCTGAGAAATTATTACTTTTTTATAATTCTATCGGAATGTAGTTGTTTTAGCTTGACACAAACTACTCATAATTTTTTTATACATTTTAATTAATATTTAAATTTTAATATGAGGTAAATCATGAATACAAAGAAAATAGATTTATTAGATTTATGTTTAATCTTAGTGAGCAATAAAAAAGTCATTATCATCTTTACACTTATAATGTCAATAATTGCAGTAACTTATTCGTTGGTTGTTGATGAAAAATGGTCTTCAAGTGCAACTGTTTCAGTAATTGATAATGCTGATAATTTTTCATTAACTAATGCTTTATTCGACGGACTTGGATTTGGAGCTTCAGGTTCAATTAAGGGGAAAGCTCATAAGTATTCCGCAGTTTTAAAAACAAACAGGGTATCAAAAAAAGCAATAAAAGAGTTTGATTTGATTTCTTACTTTAATATTGTTGATAAAGATAGTTTAAAAGTAATTGATACTGCAATTATGAAATTACATGAAGAAATTCTTGAAATTTATCTCAATGAAGAAACCTTTTTTATGACAATAATACTTACCACAAAAGATAAACATTTATCAAAGCAAATGGCTGATTTTTATTTGAATGAACTGATCGATTATGCTCATAATAATAAAAGTAATCTGGGAAGACAAAAAAAAGAGTTATTAGAAAATAGAATAAATGAAATTCAGAATAGTATTTTAACCTTATCTGAGGAGTTGAGAGTATATCAGGAAGAAAATAACATTGTTGATATAGGTGAGCAAGCAAAAGCTAGTTTATCAAATTATAGTACTGTTTTAAATGAGTACTTTATTAATGAAATTGAATTGAATTACACTGCCAAGGTGTTACCTAATTCGATACAGCATAAAAATTTACAAGAAAAAAATAAAAGTATAATAGAGATTTTAAAAAAATTCGAAATAGATAATAATGATTTACCGTATCTTATGTCTTTAAATAGTACGAATACTCATCTTTTTACAATACAACAAAAAGTTTATGCATTAGAATTACTAAAAACTATTCTTAGAACAATTTTTCCACAATATGAATTAGCCAAAATTGATGAGATTGACAGTAGGGATATGTTTGAAGTTCTCAACTATCCAAAGTTGTCAGGGTATAGAAAATCTCCTAAGCGAGCATTAATTTGTATTGTAACTTTCTTCGTCTCAATATTATTCTCATCAGTTTTGATTTTATTTGTTAAGTTAATGCCTAATGAGGACATTGTAAAGATAAAAGCTGTATGGAAAAATCTCTTCAGGTAAAAAATTATCTTCAGGGAAAAAGCGATTTACTAATACTAGTTCTTATAACCTTAAGTACTTTTTTTCAGTTTTTTCCTTTATTTATTGGGCATTTAAGGTACACTTTCTATTTGCCTTTAGTAACATTTTTGCTTATTATTGTCCTACAGTTTTTGAAATATATTCCATTTGAACATAGAAAAGAGTATAATCTTACATATTTTTTATTAAGTTTATGGTTGTTTTACGGGTGTATTACTATTTTCTGGAGTTATGATCAAAGTATAGCTATAATAGTTTCATATTACAGATTTGTTTATCTACTAATATTTTATTCTATTACTCAGTTTATTAATACAAAGTCAAGAATATTTTTTTTTAATAGAATGATTTGGTTTTTGCTTTTATTTAATGTTTTGGTTGCTATTTGGGAAATGCTTTCTTTACAGCACTTACCAACATCCAAAAGGTATCTGAATATATCATTTACTCCAACAGGTGCTTTTCATAATGAAAACTCTTTTGCGGCTGTTATTATGCTTTGTACACCTTTCTTGTTTTATGATTATAAGAAGTATTATAAAATCGTTTCTGATATTTTAATAGTTGTTGTTTTCATTGTTTTTGCAGCTCAAGGAGCAAGACTGGCTTTGATGTTGTATTTCCCTATCATGCTTTATTACTTTTATAAAAGAACGAGTATAGTTTTTAAAGTATCAATATGTTCAATAATAGTTTTAACTACATTACTGTTAATGCACAGATATCCTGCTGTTGACTTTATTATTAGGCGACATATAGATAATCATGTTTTTTCTTTTGGTAGTGAAAGGGAGTCACCATTGTTAGGTTCGATGGATGTAAGAAAAGAGTTATATACCCTCAGTATAATGAATGCTATAGAAACCAGAGGTTTTGGTAAAGGTATTGGTAACTTTGAAAGAAGTATATCTCATGCTAAAACAAAAACCTTTTCAAAAGACAATAACCCGCATAGTTTATTTTTTGAGATAACAAGTAGCGAAGGCTTGATAAGTTTAATCACCTTATCTTTGATAGTTTTTTTGCCATTATTATACATGATAAGAAATGATAAATTAAATAAAAACATGAAGTTTTTTATTTTTTGGTTAGTAACTTATTTTACTTTTTCAAATTTCTTACCGGGAAACATAAGATCAGTGTATCTTTACTGGACAGTATTATCTTTTGTTTATGTCTTATCGTTAAATAATGAAAATATCAACTAAATTATTCTCTACTTTTTTAATTAATATAAGTTTGTTTACTTTTACTTTTATTGTTTCAGTAGTTTTAAGCAGGTCTTTAGGACCTGAACATTATGGGCAATATCGTTATATTTTTCTTGTAGTTTCAACATTAGTTTTAGTTTTGAGTTTCGGAGTTCCCGGTATTTTAGAGATAAAATTAGCACAAAAAAAGATTGATTTGAGATATTATATAAGAAAGAGCTTATCTTTTGTACTTCCTATATCTATTTTAATTTGTTTGCTAGGTCTATCTTTTGTCTTTAAGCTTTCAACAAATATTGATAGAAGTTTAGTTTATATAAGCATTGTTCTCTATTTTGCATACTTATTAAATAGTATATTCCATAATGCGGTTTATGCATTAGATAATATAAAAAAATTTCAAATTATTGAGATACTAAAACAAAGTAGTTTTTTAACCATAATTTTTATTTTATATTTAAGTAAGAATTTGACATTAACAATAATTCTTTATGCCTTTATTTTTATAAACTTATTCGGTTTTTTTTATATTGTTTACATAATGTTACGGAAGAAATATCAAGTTATTGATAATCAATATACTTATAAGCAAATTTTTAAGGATGCATTTAAAGTATATGCAAACAATTTACTAACATTTATGACTTACAGAGTTGATTTATTTATTTTAAAAATGTTTGTAGGATTTTATGAAATAGGGATTTATACTTTGGCAGTAAATTTAGCAGAGAAAATCTGGATTTTCCCTGATTCTATTAAACAAGTAGTG
>CAZJNG010000188.1:0-5551 GCA_964547265.1 uncultured Candidatus Cloacimonadota bacterium
ATTAAGAGCTAAAAGCTTTGTTTGTTCTGAGATGCCTGCTATACTTGTTGTTACTTTACTAATCTCTTGAGTTTTTGAATTTAGTTCTAAAATTTTCTCTGTTGCCAACTGCACACTTCCCACAGCGGTTTCAACAACATTTTTTGCTTTTTCGGCATTTGAAGCTATTTCAGAAATTGTTGCAGTCATTTCCTCAGTAGCAGCTGCAACAGAATTAATATCATCAGTGGATTGGCTTGCATTTTGTGAAACTGTATCCATATTGGTGCTAAGTTCTTCTGCTGCTGCTGAGACACTATGCATATTATTCGTCATTTCATTTGTCGCAATTGCAACATTAGAAGCTTTTTCTTGCATGTTTTTTGCAGTTTTTTCCATGCTTGAGGAAATCGAGTTTAATTCATCAGAAGAGTCAAGCATGTCTGTTGAATTGAGATTTAACTCGCTAATCATGTCAGAAAGATTAACTCTCATTTTTTCCAGAGAAGAAAAAATTCTTTTTAAATCTCCTTGATTATTTTTTTCAATTGAGACAGAAAGGTCTTTGTTACTAATTTTTTCAATAATATGACTTATTTTATCGACTACTATTTCAAGGTCTTTTACACTTGATTTGTGTTCCATAATTCACCTCATTTTTTTTTAATAAGTTTTAAAATTAATTCTTTTTGATTAGGAAATCTAATAATTAGATCATTTGCTTCTGCAAAAACAAAATCTTCATCTTTAAACTCAGGGCAGACAAAGCAGGATACTAAAGAATAACCCATATCAGTATTCGGTTCAGCTGCAAAAACAGTTCCTGCTTTTATTGAAAACTGAGGAACTTCTCCATTAATAAAATTTGTTCCTATAATAACTTGTTGATATTTGTTATCAGGATTGAATAAATGGAGTTTTAAAGATATTCCGGAGATAAAAGTCCATAGTTCTTCAGAGTTTAAGCTGTGTAATGCAGAAAATTCACTTGATTTTAAGAGGTATAAGATATTTGATGCTAAACAGTGTGTAGATTTAAAGTTTTTTTGGAGGTTTGATTGGTCAATCGAGATTTCTGATTGCCATGTCCTCTTGTAATAGCCACCCTCTATATGAGGTTTTAAATCCAGACTTTTTATTATTCTATCAGTATCTTCCACTTGATTATCCTCCATATAGTTTATAATAACATCTTAAGAATATTTTGTCAACATGTTTTTGTTGTTTTACGAAAAAATATGTAATATGAACATGCAGATAAGAAATAAAAACCAATTGTGACATAAAATGACCATGCAAATGAATATTTTTCAATGATTTGCCCACCTAGCCAAGAACTGATAGTCCAGGCTCCCTGCCATGATAATGTCGAAATAGCATTGGTAAAAGCTTGTTCATTTGGATTAACTAATTCCATTTCAAAGTTTGCACTAACCGGCAGATTTAAGTTCATCAGCGTGCCTCTGGCTACAAAAGCTATAACCGCTAAAGGCAGATTTGTAGTTAATGCTAATATAAACATAAACGGAATAGAAAGAAGCTCGGTTAAAACAATTGTATTTATCATACCAAAGCGTTTTGATAACTGCGGAGCTGTCAACATTCCTAAAAAAAGAAATACCTGCATGATAGAAAAATAGGTTCCTATCCTTGAAGAATCAGCATTAAAAACTATTTTAAAATACAAATTCATAAATGGAATTACCAAACCTGCTCCTAATCCTACAAGAATCTTAGGTATCATTAATTTTGATATAATACCCCAACTATACTCAGGTAAACCTTGTATAAAGTTTGTCCTTTTTTTGGGTATAGCTGCTTGTTGGATTTTAAAAAAAGGTAAGATTGAAATTAAAGTACCAAGTACAGATATGTATAATGAATATTCATAAGCCGTTGATAAGCTTTCAGTAAAGTTAATTCTTAAAAATAATTTCGGCAGGTATCCGCCAATGATAAAACCAAGTAACTGTGAAAGCATTGTTATTGCACTGTGTGAACTAAATAAAAAGATTCTTTCTTTTTTTGAACTGTTTCTCATGAAAAAAGGAGCAATTGATACTCTATAAACTGTAATAAACGAGTTTGCTAAAAACATAAATAAGAAGATTAAACCAATAACCTTTGAAAAAATAGCAAAGAAATAGGCTAAACCTGCTAGAATTGTTGACCAGATTAAAATCTTTCTAACATGTATTCTTTCCAATAGGATGGCGGCAGGTATGGCAACCGTTGCCGCACCTAATGAACCCCATGACAGTATCTGTCCAATCTGAGATTCTGAAAATCCATTTTCTTTTAAATATAAATTAAATAACAAACTGAATACAGATAAACCAATACCATTAAACAGACCACCAAATAAAAAAAGTTTGGCATTGTTTGAAAATAACTTTATATGAATATAGTAGTATCTGATAATTTTGAACATACTTTATCCTTAATTGATCTTATACCTATTATTATAATCAAAATTCATGTTAAAACAATAATTTTCTAATTTTTTAAATAATAATCTTTAATTAATTTAATTTTGATAATCAAATATTGTGCCTTCATCAAAAAGTGATTCTTTTCTTGAAAACATTTAAGTTTAAACATCATTTTCACATTGTCATGTATCTACTTTTAGTAAACTATTGATAAAATATTGCTAAATAAAAAATGTTGACTTATAGCAGGTGCATGTTTTTTTTGCTCTAATTTATAATAAAAGGAAAAAAGTATATGAATAATTATGAGAATGTCAGACACATTGATATGACAGCCAATCCTGCACCCTTAGGTTTGCTAGGTTTTGGAATGACCACTATTTTATTAAATTTAGCTAATGCAGGAATTATTTCTCTTAGTAGTGTTATTATGGCAATGGGCATTTTTGTCGGAGGTATGGCACAAGTGATTGTCGGTATTATGGAATGGAAAAAGAATAATACCTTCGGTACAGTTGCATTTACGGGATATGGTTTCTTTTGGATTGCCTTAGTGGCAACTTGGATTTTACCCAGACTTGGACTTGCAGATGCCAGTGATGAAACAGCTATTGGATATTTTTTAATTTTATGGGGTTTGTTTACCTTTGGTATGTTTATTGGTACTTTAAAACTTAATAAAGCATTACAAGTTGTTTTTGGTTCTTTGGTTTTATTATTTTTCTTATTGGCAATTGCAGATTTTACCGGTAGTGCAATCATTAAACAGATTGCAGGTTTCGAAGGTATAATCTGTGGCTTGTGTGCATTGTATGCTTGTATGGCTCAAATATTAAATGAAATTTACGGAAAAACTATAATGCCTTTAGGCTTGGTTAAAAATTAAGTTTATATATTAATTTTTTAAAATTTGGTTAAGGTTGAGTGTACTCAACCTTTTTTTATGGACTTGATTCTCTAATTGCGAAGCAAGAAGGAATTGACGACAAGAAATGTATTCGTCTTTGCGATGAGCTTGCGAAGAAGCAATCTATTGACTGTCGCACTTCGTTTGCAGTGACAAGTGCTTCGTCTTGCTTAGCTCTCATAACCCTGCTTTCAAAGCAGGGATTTGGGATGCTACCTCGACCCTCTTTACCACCTTAGTGGCGTAGAGATTCTTCACTGCGTTCGTTGCAAGTCAAGTCCGTTTTTATTTCAAGTCTGACTTTCATTAGAAAGAAAAAAGAGCAGGTTTCCCTGCTCTTTTAAGACTTATCTTATAATAATCCGGTAAACCTGATTATTTCATAAGAAGCATTTTTCTCATTTCAGTTGAACCGTTAGCGTCTAATTTGTAGAAATAAACACCACTTGCAACTGTATTATTGTTGTTGTCAACACCGTTCCAAGTAACTGAATGTTCGCCTGCAGCAAATTTGTCATTAACAAGAGTTTTTACAAGCTGACCTTTAACATTGTAAATGCTAAGGTTTACATTACTTGAAGTAGGAATGTTGAATTTAATATTTGTAGTTGGGTTGAATGGGTTAGGATAGTTTTGAGAAAGCATTCCGAGAGGTCTAACTGAAGCTACAGTATCGTTAGTATTAGTATTTAAATCTGTAATATCGATATCGATAGCAGCAAATTTGATTTCCGCACCTAAGTTAGCACCTTCACTTTGATTGATTGAACCATAGGATTTGTCGTCAGTGTACATAAAATAAAGTCTTGCTTTAGTTGTTGTACCTTCTGTAATTGTGAAAATTTTATCTGCCGGATAAACATAAGAAGGAACATCGCCTAATTCAGGTTGGTGATTATCTAAAGCACTCATTGTAATAGGTTCTGACCAGCTTCTGCCAAAGTCTCTTGTAACAACAATTTTCATTTCAGGAGCTTCTGCATAAGGAGCATACTCTTCATCGTTATTTTCGTTGAAACGGTAAGCTTTTGTTGCATCCATCCAGATCATCGCAGCAACTCCGTCTTCATTAAACTGAGTCATTCTCATTCCGTTATAATGGAAATAATTATCCCAATTATGGTGGAATGCAAGATATTGTCTTTTAGCCCAGTTAAATGCGTACCATGTTCCATCATTGTCTTGATCAGCGTCAAATTCATCAATATAACCGTCGTTGTCTAAATCCCAAAGAAGTTGAACTTCATCATTTAAAGGATTTTCACTTCTAGGCCACATTTGATAAATTTGTTTTGTTTGAGTTGAAGGATTATAAATAACTGAATTCATTGATTGCATGATTGGGAATATGTAAGTACCTTCATCTTCAGGATTAACATAACCTATCATGAAAGGATTAGGGAAATGTAAGTTACCTGTATTGTCGAAAGCCATAGTTTTATGGTTTAAAGTAGCGTGAGTCATGATTACATTGTCTTTGTCATTGTATTCATAAGCAACGATTTCTTGACCTTCATACATTGCTGTCGGAACTTGATCAGTTAAATGTCTTTTTAAACTTAAACCGGTATTAGTAAAAGTTTGACCATAATCTTCACTAAGAACAACAAAAGTATCATGCTCAGGCATTCCTGACCATACATCTGATGTTCCTGAAAGTTGTCCTGCGAGAGCAACTTTACCATCTTGTGAGATTGCATAAGATGGGAATGCTCTTGCATTTAAATCTCCTTCAGGTACCCAGTCATGGATAGCTAAGAAATAAGGTATTCTTTGAGTAACCCAATAAGTATTAAAATCTTCAGGTAATCCCATTTCGATATCATCTGTATCAAAATCAGCATAAGCTAAAGTTATTGATGATGAAGGGTTTCCTGCTCCATTGCTTCCTGAATTAGATGCAAATACATAAACTCTTCTTTTTCCTGCAACCGGAGATGGTCCAATATGAATCACAGGCCAGATATACTCATGGTTAGTTTCGCTAGGATTGTTTGCAATAGCTATAGCGTACTCTGCAAAAGCATTACCAGCTGAACCGGTAAAGCTAAAAGTATCCCAAGTAAAGTAACTATTAAAAGTTGCAGCACCATAATCTGAGTGCCATACAAACAATGGATTTCCTGATTCTGGATCAATTGCAACAGTACCGAAACCTTCGCTAGCACTAACTGAAGTAATTGTTCCTACTGATTGAACATCACCTTCAAGAGTAGCGAATGCATAGTTTTGA
>CAZJNG010000189.1:0-5543 GCA_964547265.1 uncultured Candidatus Cloacimonadota bacterium
TGTATGTCCTGACGAGCCGTCAGGGTTCCATTTTTAACATTTTTGGACAGCCTCTTAAGATGCTTCCAAAAAATAGAAAAAATCTTCAAATTGGTAACCAGACGGCTCGTCTGGTCATGTCATTCTGATTACATTTCTATATTTTAAGACAACCGCTTAACACAACTTTTAAAACAACCATTCAATCTTGAATCAAAAAGTTAGTAATATTTCTTTATAAAATTAATAAAACCATCAATATCATCTTTTTTCATATCATAAGAAGTCATAAATCTGACGACACCTTCATCTTCGTCCCAAGTATAAAAAAATCTCTCAGCTTGCATTTTAGGGATAATCTCTTTAGGCAGTTTAACAAAAACCGCATTGGCTTCAGGTTTTAAAACAATATTTTCAGGCATTAATAATTCTAATTGTTGATATAAATACATAGCCATATCATTTGCTTGTTTAGCATTTTTATACCAAAGCTTACTTTCAAGATAAGGGATAAACTGAGCAGCAATATAACGCATTTTAGAGATTAACTGCATGTTTTGTTTTCTGATGAACGGATAATGCTTACAATCTTCTTTATTAAAAAACACAACAGCTTCACCTGCCATCATACCGTTTTTTGTGCCTCCAAAAGACAAAACATCAATCTTTAAATCAGTGCATAACTGCTTAAAGTCACAACCTAAGGCTACTGCTGCATTTGCCAGTCTTGCTCCATCCAAATGAATCTTTAATCCATGTTTATGAACAAAACTAATCAATTCTTTAAGTTCGTCAAAAGAGTAAAGAGTGCCGAGTTCTGTTGGCTGAGTTATGGAAATTATTTTTGGTTGAACATGATGTTGGTCGCCCAAGAAATGCAGATAAGGTTTGATATGCTCAGGTTTAAGTTTCCCGTCATCAGTTTTTACTCCAATAATCTTTGCACCTAGGGCATGTTCCGGTGCACCGCATTCATCAACATTTATATGAGCAGTATCTGCACATACTAAAGCATTAAACCTGTCTGTATATGTCTGTAAAGCAGTCACATTAGCTCCTGTACCTGTCAAAACAAAAAACACTTCTATATCTTCTCCAAAATTGTCTTTGAATAACTCAATTGCCCTTTTGGTTATTGGGTCATCTCCATAGGAAACATAATGATTTTCATTTGCTTTTATAATCGCATTCAAAACTTCAGGGTGTACACCCGAATTATTATCACTGGCAAAACTTTTATACATAAATACCTCTCATTTAATTATTTTATTTAATAGGTTCAGTGGAACATAAAATTTACCTGTTAATTTATCTTGACTATTTCTCACTAAGACCGTAGCTCTTTTGGTTATTTTTACCAGTTCACCAACATAATCTTTATCTTTATGAGTAAATTTAACTTGTTCTCCGATTTGATATTTCATTTTTTGATTCTGAGTATTTGCTGGTTCCAGGCATAATTTGTGTTTAGTGTCTGTATGCCTGAATAAGTGGTAGCATAGTTTCTTGAATTGCAACTTACCGCAACTTGATTTCCCTTCAGCGGCAATCTCCATGATATGTACAATTTCATGTTCCATTACTCTCATGAGAGCCGATCGGGGATTATCACACAAGATACCATTAACTTCATACTGTTTATCGTTTTGCATAAACTTATGAAATATCAAAGGGTAAGAAAAAGACATTAGAATGTCTTTTTTATTATGGTAAAATTTTGTAATTGCTGCTGCACGGGTAAGTCTGAAAGAAAAGTCAAACCTAATTTGGTAATAACCTCTTAACGCCGAATCAAAATAGTGCTTATCGTATAAATCAAACAAAAATGAAATACTTTTAATGTCAGGATATTGATTAAATTCAGGGTTATTATTTTGTAAATAATCTGCAAAATCTCTTTTTATAGTTATCAAAGATTCAATATTTGGGTTTTTAACCGCATCAATAATTTTTTCAACAACGAGCATAGGTTTATTTGATCTTTTCTATTACTCTGTCAAAAATATTTTGTAATAAAGATTGAGGAGGTTCAGCTATATGATTATCTTTTATCATTTGATTAATTAAAGTTCTTGTTTGATTGATTGAGTCAAGAGTTAAGCTTTTTACTTCTCCTGCTTTATATGAAATTCTTGCTACTCCGTCTTTGATAGCTTGTTGTGCTACAGCTTCCGCTACATAAGCAAAAACCTCTGTATCTGTCATCAGTGGTAAGATGTGTTCAGTATCCATATATGTATTTTGAGCGTATTCAGCTAAAGCAAAGGAAGCAGCTATTGCCATATTATCAGTTATCTTTTTTGCTTGAGTGAGTAGTGTGCCTTTTAAGATTCCCGGGAAGCCTAAAGAATTGTTTACTTGATTTGGAAAATCACCTCTGCCGGTTGCAACTATAAATGCTCCGGCTTCTATGGCAGCATAAGGATATATTTCTGGGACAGGGTTAGCACAAACAAAGACAATAGGCTTTGAGTTCATAGAGCTAATCCAGTGTTTTTTTACAATATCAGGTCCCGGAGTTGATAAAGCAATCAGGATATCGGCTCTGTTTAAAGCAGTTTCAATGTTATCTATACAGTCCGGATTTGTTTTTTTGCAAAGCTCCCATTGTTGGTAAAACCTTTTATCCTCTTCTAAATCTTTTCTATTTTTATGTAATCCCCCCTGACTATTAAAAAGCATCATATTTTCAGGTTTTGCACCGCTTTGTAAAAGAAGACGGCTTACCGTTGTATTTGAAGCACCTGCACCTAATAAAATTATTTTGCAGTCTTCAATTCTTTTTTCTGCAAGTTTAATTGCATTAATTAAACCTGCTAAAATCACACAGGCAGTGCCTTGAGCATCATCATGCCATACAGGTATATCACATTTTTCTCTTAATTGGTCAAGAACATAATAACAATTAGGCTGAGAAATATCTTCTAAATTTACTGCTCCGAAACTTGGTGCAGACATCATAACAAAATCAATAATTTTATCCGGGTCAGGATTGCCATCCTTGTCTCTATTGTCGATACATAAAGCAACAGCATCAACTCCACCGAGATATTTCATTAAAAAAGCCTTACCTTCCATCACTCCTAAACCACCGGCTTTACCACAATCACCATCTCCTAAAACACGAGTCGAATCACTCACAACAGCCACTAAGTTACTTCTGTTACTTAAATCATAAGATTTATTTATATCATCTCTGATGCTGGTAGAAATCGCTGATACTCCGGGAGTGTACCAAACATTGAACCAGTTAAAGCCCCAGACTCCGGCTTTGGGAATAGTCTGCATCTTGCCTTGAAAAAATTTATGCATTTCAATAGATAATTCTTTATAAAACAGTGTTTTAGCCTTTGCTATTTGCTCTTGCTCAAAGCTTTCAGGGAAACATTTATCTAGATTGTCTAAACTTAAATTAATTATATTCATGGTTACCTCTTATTTATTAGATTAAATGTCTATATCAAGCATAAATGATTTTAGTCAAGTTTTTTTTAAAAATTGCTTGCATTTATTTCCGTAATATTGTAATCTGACATCAAATTTATAAAATAAACATTGGGAGGTATTTAATGAATAAGAAAAAAGGTTCAATCTTAAACAAACTTTTAACAGGTTTACTTCCGGGAGTAGTCGTAGTCTTTATTATTTTTAGTATTTTTATTTATATATCGGAAAGAAATGAAATACTAAAGCTAAATCATGACTATTCTCAGCAATTAACTGAAGGCAAAGCAAATGAAATCAGTCAAATGTTAAACAGTTATTTAAATGAAATTCAGGCCATATCAAATTTCTATGTGTTTAAAGAGTTTGATGTTCCTAAGATGAAAGAAGCTCTTTTGACTCTTATGGAAACAAGAAAAGATGATTATGAAATCCTTTTCTATACAGATAAAACAGGAGAATTTTGGCAAACTCAAGGAGTTGAAGGAAGCGTAGGAAGCAGAGCATATTTTAAAGAAGTAATGACTACAAATAAAACTCATGTATTTAGCGATGGTTTAGTTTCTCTTTCCACAGGTAATACAATGTTTGTTATTGCTAATGCTATTTTAGATAAGAATAAAACTAAAAACGGTATAGTAGCTGCATGTGTAATAACAGATGCTTTTTCAGAAGTAGTAAAACAAATCAAGGTTGGTGATTCAGGTTATGGGTTTATTGTTCAAAATGACGGGATAATTTTAGCCCATCCTGATAATGATTTAGTAATGAAAGCAAATTTGAATTCAATGGATGAGTACGGATATTTGGGATATAAAGAATTATTCAGTCAATACGGAACTAAAAATAATCATTATGGATATGTTAATCATAAGGATAATGGTAAAAGCATGGTAGCTTTTCATCGAATACCCGGCTCACCTGACTGGAGTTTTGTGGTTGTTATACCTGAATCACAGTTAATGCAACCGGTTTATAATCTCTTGATAAAACTATTAGTAATGTCTGTAATAATTGTATTAATTCTATTTTTAGTAATTAGATTTATGGGTAAAAAAATAACTGCTTCTGTCAATAATGTTGTCTCCATGTTGCAAGATATTGCTCAAGGAGAAGGTGATCTGACTGCCAGATTAAATGCTAAGAGCAATGATGAAATTGAAACAATGGCTGAATATTTTAATTTATTCATGGAAAAAATTCAAAATATAATTAAAGACCTTATAAGTCAGGTTTATGAACTTAATACTCAGCTTGATACACTGACAATCATTTCAGAAGAAATTAGCCAAAAATCAACAAATTTAAACAAACAATCTCAAATAATGAATGATTCTGCAATGGAAATAACACAAAATACTGAGTCCATTTCTGTCACAGTACAACAAACAGCCGGAGGTGTAAATACAGTTGCCGCTGCTGCTGAACAAATGTCTGCTAACCTGAACACAGTTGCCGCTGCTGCTGAACAAACATCAGCCAATGTAAATGATGTCGTCAACCTCATATCCATGATAAATAGCAATATTGAAAACATATACGAAAAAACAGAAAATGTCATCACAAGTATCAACACTTCCGCCTCTGCTATTGAAGAAATGAGTGCTTCTTTTTCTGAAGTTAATGCTATTTCTGCTAAGGCTAATACCATAAGTAATAACGCCTCAGAACAATCTAAAAAAACAACAAAACTTATGAATCTGCTTGAAACCAAAACAAGTGAAATTAATAAAATTGTTGATATGATTACCGACATCGCAGACCAAACTAATATGCTGGCTCTTAATGCAACCATTGAGGCAGCAAGTGCAGGTGAAGCAGGCAAAGGTTTTGCTGTGGTAGCAAACGAAGTAAAAGAGCTTGCTAAACAGACAGCAGATGCAACAGGTAAAATTATGAATCAAATTGAAGAAATACAAGTTATGGTGAAGGAATCAGTTATTTCAATAACTAATATTGACAAAATTCTGAATGATTTACAAGAAATAAATCACACAATAGCAAGTAGTGTAGAAGAACAAACTGCTACTACTAATGAAATCTCAATATCTGTTGTTAATGTTGCTAATTCTGCCACAGAAGTTGGCAAACTTACCAATGAAGTAAAAAATCATGTTCAT
>CAZJNG010000190.1:0-5541 GCA_964547265.1 uncultured Candidatus Cloacimonadota bacterium
AAAGAAATAACTTTTATTATTTTCACTCTATGTTAGTTCACAGTATAAGTTATTTCTTTTAATTGGTCAAGCTAAATTTTCAAAAAAACAGTAACATTAAATCATGATAGCAATCCATGTGCCAGATAGATTTTTAACAGTATAGTAACAGGCTAAATCACAATAGTTAAGAGCTTTTTTTATTTTTCTTGTTCTCTACAACTATAATTTTAATGAGGCTGTCTCAAAATGCAGAATCGTTCAACAAGCACCCTTGCTTGTTGTTTTCTAACATATTGGTTGTAAATGATTTATGATGTTAAATGCAAACAAGGGTGTTTGCACAACAGTAATTTCGGGACAGCCTCTTAAGATTTATGGCTAAGACACAAGGGACCTCCAAGAGGAAAAATTTTCCTCTTGGAGGTCGGTGGTAGGTATGAGGTAAGATTTTTTTTACGCGGATTGTTTCACACGCGAAGATATTCTTAACGCGGATTTATCGGATTACACGGATTATTTTCTCTGTGCCTTTCTGTGTTCTCTGTGGTTACAATAGAATTTTTTCGTGTGGTATTGGCGTTTTTAGTGGCAAAGAGTTTTTTTTAACGCGGATTGTTTCACACGCGAAGACGCGAAGGATTTTTTTCAGGGAGTTTCTTTCTTTAGTAAGTTAGAAGACAACAAACAAGGGTGTTTGTTGAACAATTCTGCATTTTGAGACAGAATCTAAAGGGACTTCCTGAAAAAAATTATGTCGAATCAAAGAAAGTCCCTGCTTCGCGAGGAACTCACTTCTTGATTCTTTTCTTACTATCTTCGCATGAAAAAAATCCGTGAAATCTGCGTAATCAGCGTTCCTATATACTGCTGTCCAAGTCTTGGTCGAGCTACGATCTTAGCACAGAGGAAACAAAAAAAAGACTGCCTAAGCAGTCTAATTTATTTGGTACCAGAGGCCGGACTTGAACCGGCACGAGGTAACCCTCGAGGGATTTTAAGTCCCTTGTGTCTACCAATTCCACCACTCCGGCAAAAAAACATTCCTCATAAAAGTGGAGGCGACACTCGGATTTGAACCGAGGATGAGGATTTTGCAGACCCTTGCCTTACCACTTGGCCATGTCGCCTTAATGGAGCGGGAAACGGGATTTGAACCCGCGACATCTACCTTGGCAAGGTAGCGCTCTACCACTGAGCTATTCCCGCAAACACTTAATAACTTTGATTTCTATTTCTCAAATACAGGTTTTTTTGTCAATAAATTTTTTATTATTTTTTAATATTTTTGAATAATATATAGCTAATCTTATGAAATTTAAGGCGTTTATGATATAAGGTTCTAATTAGTATTGTTATCTTGATTAACTAAAGTATATCTTCACAGTGGTCATCCTCGCTAAAGATTTCAGCTTCAAATCTGTAAATTTTAGTATTATGCTTTTGCCAACAGTCTTCGTCAAGGCAAGCTTTATGGCAGGTTTGCTTTAAAAATTCTTCTTTAGTCCAATTGTATTTTGTAGCTACTTGTGGCAAGAGAAGCCCTGAACCCCAAGGGTGATCTATTAATAGTCCATCTCTTCCGACAACAATTTCTTCAATGCTCTCAACTTGAATCAAAGGGCTTAATAACGAGATTTCTATGCTTAAATCCTTAAATTCTTCTTTCTGTAAAGGGTTAAACCTGTTATCATTAAAAGCTGCCGCAAAAGATAAATCAATTAGAGAGTGATATAATGGTTTGTATGGTTTGACATAACCTATACAGCCTCTTAAATTTCCATGTTTAGTTAGTGTTACAAAGATGCCGAAACTTTCATTAAAGACAGGGTCAGGAGGGCAATCCATCAGTTTAATGTTTGAATCAAATCTACTTTGTATAGTCTGTCTGGCTATTTTGAAAATCAGTTTCTTAATCTCTTGGGATAACATATCTATACCTCCATTTTTTTATATACTGCCGAACTAAAATAACCTACAACCTGATAAAAGTCATTAGAAATATACCCGGAATGTGTATAATTTAAGGCTGTAATCTCTATTTCTTTAAATCTGTTATTGGCATATTCCAACAAAGCTAAAACACCACCATAACCACAAGCTTCTGTTTTATGGCTAATTAAGTCATTCCAAAGTTTTTGAGGTTTGTTTTCGAGGACATTTTGGATAAAAACACTGTCAAGTTTTTCTGCAATAGCAGCTTTGTGAAAATGTGATAAATCACTGCTGGCAACAATAACTGTTTCTTCATCAAGTATCTGAGTTAACACTTGAGCAAGATAAAGAGCATTTTGATGATTTTGATTTCCAATAATAATCGGGATAATTTTAGTATCAGGTTTGATATACTTAATAAATGGGAGTTGGACTTCAAGTGAGTGTTCTTTAATTTCCGCTATTTCAGAAAAGCAAAATTTATCATAAGTTAAAAGTTTGTTGACGATGGTTTGATTTACCTCTAAATCACCTAAAGGTGTTCTATATTTTTCATATTTACCAACAGAAAAATCAAAATATCCCGAGTAATGACTTGGTGCAATTATGACGGCATTAGTAAATTGTTTTTTGGCTAATAAAGAATATGCGTAAGCTGCTGTTTTCCCTGAATAAACATAACCGGCATGAGGTACGATAACTCCTATTAGTTTGTCAATATTAGGTTTACTAATAGATATTTCTTTCTCTGCTTGTAAAAAATATTCATTAAATAGTTTTCTTAGTTCATCCTTATGGTTTGGGTAAAAGCTTCCGGCAACTACTGTATTCTTAATCATTCTTCCTCCATAATAGAAATATAAAATATATGATTATGATTGTCAAGAAAAAATAATTATTTTTAACCTGGAGGAATTTTTTAACTCTGATTTATCAGATTACACGGATTATTATACATACTAAGTCATGAATGTATTTATTATTTTATGGCAGCATCTTATGATTTTACTTGACAATAAAGCTAAACTCATATTTCTTAATATTAGGAGAGAAATAATATGATAAAAGAATATTTTAATACTTTTTGGGCTAAATATCATCAGTTACGAGGCGTGAAAATGCTTCATAGAAATCAAATGAGTAAAGCTTATAAGCATTTAGAAAAATCACTAATTTACAAAGATTATACTGAGACTTATTTTTATTTTGCTATTGCTTTAATAGGGCAAGAAAAACACAAATCAGCAATACCTTATTTACAGAAAATATTGGATAAACACCCTGATGAAAGAATTGCTCTTAGTTCACTGGCTGAGTGCTATCTTGTAACTCGACAATGGGATAAAAGCGAAGATATATTAAGCTACCTTAAACAGAAATCACCAAATAATGCAACTATTCAAAAACTATATAAAATTTGTATCGATCCTGTACTTAGAGAAAAATATGTACAAGGTAAAGAACTATTTTATAGTGCCTCTGATGAGTTAGATAAGAAGAATTATGACATTGCTTATGAAAAATGCTTAAAGGCAATAGAACTTGAAGACGATAACCCGGCATATTACTACTTAGCAGGATTAATTTTAATGAGTGCAAAAAAGCCTAAAGCAGAAATAGAACCCTTTTGTGAAAAAGCCGTAAACTTAGCTCCAAAAAATCTTGCTTATAAACAACAATTACAGTTTTTAAAAACTAAATACAAGAAATGAAAAAGCTGATAATAATACAGTTCTTTATTTTGACAATAATCATTTTGAGTTTTAACCCTCTTACAAGTAAGGTATTAACTGTTTATTATGCCAATAAATACAATCTTCAACCTAGATTATTTTATAAACAGATAAAAACTGAAAGCTATTTTAGATGTTTTGTTGTTTCAAATAAACAAGCAATCGGACTTGGGCAAGTAAAATTTCTGACAGCCAGATATGTCGATAGTTCCATAAGCAAATGGCAGCTTTTTTTGCCTTGGAAGAATCTTGATATTTCAGCCCGATATATGCTTTATTTAAAATCAAGGTATAAAAATAATAATAGTGTTGTATTAGCTGCATATAATTGGGGAGAAACCAATGTTGACAGATTGCTCAAAGAACGAAATATAACTATTGACAGTAATACGGATTATCGTTATTTATTTCAGAGTATTAATGAAACCTATCAATTTATTACAAAGATACTAGATTAAAAAAAAGATATGGCAGACGAAAGCGAAAAAACCGAAGAACCCACCGGGAAGAGGTTAAGTCAAGCCCGGAAAAAGGGAGATGTAGCTCGCAGCAGCGAGGTGGATACTGCATTTTTTCTTTTAGTTTTTTTAGTGATAATAAAGATTGGCGGTCCATATATAATTTCGATGCTAAAAGACTTTTTTGAATATTCGTTTTCTAATTTAAATATGGATCTCACTGTTATTAATGCTCAAAACCTTTATATAGAATTTATGTTTTCATTCTGGATAATTTTATTACCTATCGGATTTCTTTTTATAATTTCAGGTTTGATATCAATGTTGATACAGGTAGGATGGTTAGTTACATTTGAGAACCTAAAGTTTAGGTTTGAGCTATTTAAACTTAGTGGTCTTAAAGAGATATTTTCACCGAACGGTTTAAAGAAAATGGTCAAAGGGCTAGTCAAAATGTTTATTATGATTTTACTTACATGGTTGGTAATTCGTAGATTTCTTAGTGATATGTTAGGTTTGGTGAATCTTGATGTAGTTTCGATTTATTTGTTTTTGATGAAGTTAGTGACAAGAATAGTTATTAGTTTGTTAATTTTCTATGTGTTTTTTGCAGTTGTTGATTTTGTATGGACAAAATTTAATTATAAAAAGAAACTCAAGATGTCAAAATCTGAAGTTAAAGATGAATATAAGCAAATGGAAGGAGACCCTCAAGTAAAGAAAAAAATTCTACAAACTATGATGGAAGAATCAGTTAAGAGAATGATGAAAGAAACACCTAAGGCTGATGTCGTAATAACAAATCCTATTCATCTAGCTGTTGCAGTTAAGTATGATGCCAGTATTAGTGAAGCACCAATTGTTTTAGCAAAAGGCAAAAGACTCATAGCTGAAAAGATAAAACAAATTGCCCGTGATAATGATATCCCTATTGTTGAAGATAAACAATTAGCTCGATTACTGTACAAACACAGTACTGTTGGTAAACCTATTGATGTTCAGTTCTATGCTGCAGTTGCAGAGATTTTAGCTCAGGTATATAAAATGAAAAATAAAAAACTCTAAAAATATTTAATGTTTTTTATAATTTCTCCGATATATTATTAAAGTAGGAGTCTGATTATGATTAAAAAAATAAGTATTGCTTTTATAATGTTTATCTTCATAAAATTACTTGTTTCGCAAGTATCTGACCCCTTTGGCTCAAGTGTCGTTTATTATGGAGGAACGACAATATCCGTAAAAATTCAAGTAAACGGGCATAATGCTTCTGCAAATTCTGATGTTTTGATTGCTTATGTAAACAATGAGGTTAGAGGCAAAACTACACTTACAACTTTAAGCAATTTAGTAGGTGGTGTAGGTAGAACATTTATGATTCAATCAAATCAAGATGAGGAGATAACTCATTTTAAACTATGGCGTTTTAGTGAGCA
>CAZJNG010000191.1:0-5540 GCA_964547265.1 uncultured Candidatus Cloacimonadota bacterium
AAAAGAAGGTATCCGGTTTAATAAGTTATGTTTACAGGAATTATTCAAGAAATCGGTAAAATAAAGAGCGTTCAATTGCTCAATAGTAAAAAGTACTTTATAATAAATTGTAACACCTTGCAGCATGATTTAAAAATTGGTGAAAGTATTGCTTGCAATGGTATTTGTATGACAGTTATAGAGTTTGATAAATCATCAATTAAAGTTGAAGCTATGAATCAGACCTTGATTACAACGACTGCTAATGACTGGAAACAAGATAATTTTTTACATTTAGAAAAAGCTTTGAGTTTTTCTGACAGATTAAATGGTCATATAGTTCAAGGGCATGTTGATACTGTTAGTTATTTAATAAGTAAGTTTAATAAGAATAATACTTTGTATTTGGAGTTTTTTTTAGATTCTACATATCAAAATTTAATGGTTGAGCATGGTTCAATTGCTATTGACGGAGTGAGCTTAACAATCGCAAATCTTAATAAAACTTCCAATTTCTTTCAAGTGGCATTAATTGGTCATACAGTTTCTATGACTAATTTTGAATCCTTAAAAGTATCAGATAAAGTAAATCTTGAATTTGATATAATAGGAAAGTACATATTAAATCTACAACCTAAGAAAACTATTACCGAAAAATGGCTTATTGAAAATGGATTTTAAATCTAAAAACTTTATTTATAGTTACCTTTTTCTTAGTTTGATTTTATCGCTTACTGTATCGTGTGGTAATAGAAAAAGCCCAACCGGAGGTCCGGTTGATAATACAAGACCTGAAATCATCTTTACTTCGCCCTTAGAATATGAACAAATAACTGATAATCAGATTATAATTGCATTTTCAAAAAGAATGGATAAAAACTCTGTTGAATCAGGCTTGTATATAAATCCTCCAATCGTGAATAAAAAGTTAATTTGGAATAAAAATGAATTTAAAATAAAAATACGAGAAGAGTTATCAGAGAATACAAATTATCACTTTTTTCTTAGTAAATCAATTAAATGTGAACGAAATAATAATCTTGAAAATGATATACTTGTTACATTTAAAAATGGTATTATCCAGAAACATAAGCTTTCAGGTTATATTCGATTTGGAGAAGAAGACATTAGAACTCTTGATTTAAAGACTTTGGAAAAAGTATTTGTTTCTTTCAAAGATAAAGATTCATTGATAGTTTTTGAAAAAGAAATACCTTTTGTTAAAGACTTAACAATTAGTCAAACAGATAATACATCCGGTTCAATGGCATTAGCAAATAGTTATTCATTTGATTATTTAAATAGTGGAGATTATTATTTATCAGCGTATGCAGATGTAAATAAAAATAAAAGATATGACTTTGGTATTGATGCTTTCTTTTTTTCAGAGATTAGTATTCCGGTCAATCAATTGATAAATATAAATTTAACAGTCCAAGATACAGTAAGACCAAATCTTAAAAGTATTAATGCTATATCTGACAAAAAAATTATCTTAGAGTTTAATAAAGAGTTAGCAATCTCGCAATTTGAAATTAACAGACCTTCTCTGTTTATCATGAATGACAGTACAAATGCCATTGTAAATGTCTTATATAGAGAATACTTAAATAAAAAGCTCTATCTTATTACAACACCATTAGATTCTGTTAAATACAAAACACAAATTAGTGGTTTGATTGATAGAAGAGGAAATCAAAGACCAACAATATTAACTTTTTTTGAATCTAAAGGACCTGTTGAAACAAAAAAAGTTGAGCTGATTAATGTTTTACCTCGTAATGGAACTGTGATTGAAAGCTTAACTCCTGATATTGAAATAGAATTTTCTGATATTATTTTTTATTCTTCATATCAATCTGTTATTGATAAAGAAGTTAATAAGATTGAGAATATTAATCATAATCTTAATATAAAATTGTTTGAAAGTGATTCCGGTAAAGAAATCCCTCTTTCTGTTGAGAAAGACAAGGGTTTTACCATTTTCTTAAAACCCGGTAGCCCGTTAAAATCCTTTAATTCATATACATTATACATTTATAAAAATAGTAAAGACCTAAATGGTAAAGAGATAGGATTAAGTAGTAAAAATTTTCGTATAATTGAAGATTTTGAAGAAGATGTGTTGTATAAAAGTCAGTTTATCGTAAGTCAGATTTCTGATTAATTCTAGATTATTCACTTAACTATTTTTTCTATAAGCTTTAATGTAGTTATTTATCGATAAAACAATATTAATCATTTAAAGATTTCAGAAACACTTGCTTCATAGACTAACATTTTAAAATGTTTTTTCACAGGCTAAACTACACAATCTTAGTAGCATAGCACCGCTAATCTTTAAGTGACCTCCAAGAGGGAAAAACCATCTTGGAGGTCACCGTTATTCTAGTTATTGTGTACCGTAATCTACGAAGTTAAAAATTGATTTTTTCATCTGCTGAAAGTCAATTTACAAAATTAACTTGACTAATATAATACAAAAACTTTAATGGCAATAAGAATATAAAGTGCTTACAGGGGTGCTCGAAAGGGCTGAGATTATACCCTCATAACCTGATACGGATAATGCCGTCGTAGGGAAAGAGATTAATGCCAATTGTGCATCCCTGTATAAAAAAGGAGACACAATGGAATCAATAATCTCAAAAGCAATTGTAAAAAACTTTTTTCAAAAGTTAGAAAACTGTCTTGAACTTGATGTCGCTATAGTTGGCGGAGGTCCATCAGGATTGGTATGCTCTACTATGTTAGCAAAGCAAGGCTATAAGGTTGCTTTGTTTGAAGAAAACCTTGCACCCGGCGGCGGAATGTGGGGCGGAGCTATGATGTTCAATGAAATAGTTGTTCAAAAAGAAGCTGTTAGAGTATTAGATGAATTTAATATCAGTTATCAGTATTATGATGACAATTATGTTACTGCAGACTCTGTGGAAGCTACATCATCATTAATCTACCATGCCAAAAAAGCAGGAGTAAATATCTTCAATTGTATTTCAATTGAAGATGTTGTGTTCTTAAATAATAAGGTTTCAGGAATAGTAATCAACTGGTTTCCTGTCAGTAAAGCAAGAATGCATGTTGATCCTTTAGTTATTACTGCAAAAGCAGTTCTTGATGCAACCGGACACCCATCAGAAATAGCAAAAATTACTGCTTCAAAAAATAATATTCAATTATTGACAGAAACAGGAAGTATTGTTGGTGAAAAATCTCTTTCTATGGAAAAGGGAGAACAGGAAACGGTTCATAATACTTCAATGATTTATCCCGGTTTGTTCGTATCAGGTATGGCTGCTAACGGTGTACATGGCGGTTTTAGAATGGGACCAATCTTTGGAGGAATGCTACTTTCAGGCAAAAAATCAGCAGAATTAATTTCTAATGCAATTAAGGAAGCATAATGGATTTTGGATTATATGTGATAATTACTAAACCTGTTTTACCTTACACCAACATCGCAGAAATCTGTGTAAAACATAAGATAAAATATCTTCAATTAAGAGAAAAGTATCTTGATGATAAAAAATTATTGGCGATAGCAAAAGATATTCAATCAATTACTAAGAACTCAGAAACGAAGTTTATTGTTAATGACAGAGTAGATATTTGTTTGCTTTCTAATGCTGATGGAGTGCATTTAGGTCAAGAAGATTTGCCCTGTGATGAAGTAGTTAAAATATTGCCTAAAGATAAAATAGTAGGGATTTCAACACACAATATTGAACAAGCAAAACAAGCTTTATTACAGAATCCTGACTATATAGGTTTTGGACCAATATATAAAACACCCACTAAAGAAAAACCTGATCCGGTTGTAGGGTGTAATTTGTTGAAAGAAGTTTTAACAATTGCCAATAAACCTGTTGTTGCAATTGGTGGGATTGATGAAGATAATATTGACGAAGTTTTAACCTCCGGAGCTAAAAACTTGTCATTAGTTCGTTTTTTAATGAATACTCATAAGTTTGAAGAAAGAATAATTATAATTAAAGAAAAAATAAGGATGTATCAATGACACAATGGATAAAAGCTAAAGAAAACACATGTACAGAACAGATATTACATGTTGCTAAACAAGAGAATATAAAGACAAAGGATTTGATTAATCTTTTGCAAAAAGGTGAGGTAGTGATTCCTGCCAATATCAATAGAAAATTCGATTATAAAGGTATTGGCACCGGCATGTCTGTAAAGATTAATGCTAATATCGGTACCTCTGAACAGTGTAACTCACTTTTAAAAGAAATTCAAAAAATGAAAAAAGCTATTGAGTTCGGTGCCGATGCTATTATGGATTTGTCAACCGGAGGAGACTTAAATCAAATTAGAAAAGATTTACTTGCTGAATGTACAGTTCCTTTTGGTACAGTACCGATATATTCAATTATTACAGAACTCTTTGCTGATAATAAAGAAGTGCATCAGATGGATACTAACAGATTATTTGATGAAATAGAAAATCAAGCAGAGCAGGGTGTGGATTTTATGACTGTTCATTGTGGTTTAACTCAAGAAAATCTAGAAATTTTGAAAAGAAATCCACGAACTCTAGGTATGGTTAGCAGAGGTGGAAGTCTTTTAAAAAACTGGATGACTTACCATAAAAAAGAAAATCCTTTATATGAAGAGTTTGATAGATTACTTGCTATCTCTAAAAAATATGATATTACATTAAGCTTAGGTGATGCATTAAGACCCGGTTGTCTCGCAGATGCAAGTGATAAAGCTCAAATAGCAGAACTTTCAACACTAGGTGAACTGGTAAAAAGATGTAAACAAGAAGGTGTTCAAGTTATGGTTGAAGGACCGGGACATATACCTTATCATGAGATTGAAATGAATATCAAAATGCAAAAAGCTCTATGTGATAATGCCCCGTTTTATGTATTAGGACCTTTGACTATTGATCATGCAGCAGGATATGATCACATTGTTGGAGCTATAGGTGCAACTGCTGCAGCTAGTGCAGGTGCTGATTTCTTGTGCTATTTAACTCCGGCAGAACATTTATGCTTACCAACCTTAGATGATGTGAAACAAGGTGTAATTGCTTTTAAAATTGCAGCTAAATCAGCTGATTTAGCAAGGCAAAATTTAAAATATCATGAAGTAGATTTGATAGTTTCAAAAGCTAGAGCTGATTTTAATTGGAAAATTGTTTGTGATAATTGTCTTGATCCTGAACTTGCTCGACAACGAAAAGAAGAGACTAGTCCTGAGCAAGACGAATGTACAATGTGCGGTAAACTTTGTGCTATAAAAGTAAGCAAATAAAATGATTAATGATTGTAGCTTGACCATCTTGGTCGAGCAAGCAATAATCGAGTATATTAAAAAGGAGTTCCTTGCGAAGCAGGGACTTCCTTTGATTCTGACACTATTTCAGGAAGTCCATGCAGTATATAATAAGGCAAGAAAGAGCGAGGAACTCCCGGAGCATAATCTAGCAGGAAGCTCAATGTACATTTTATGTAGCTTGACCATCTTGGTCGGGCAAGCAATAAGTCATGATCAAGGAGTATAAATGAAATATTTTTTAAGTATTGCAGCCTCTGATT
>CAZJNG010000192.1:0-5470 GCA_964547265.1 uncultured Candidatus Cloacimonadota bacterium
TAATGCTTTAAGCAAAATAGATAATAAGAATGCTCAAAATGAATACTATTTAACTGATGTTATCAAATTTTTCTATCAGGAAAACAAGATTATTGAGTCAGTTTTACTTGAGGATGTTAATGAGGCAGCCGGAGTAAACTCGCAAGTACAGCTTGCAGAACTTGAATATGAATATTATCAGAAAATCAATAATCATTGGCTTAATAATGGTGTTACAATTGAAAATCCTATTACAGTTCAGATACAAGAAGATGTGAAGATAGAAAATGATGTTACGATATGTAGTAATTGCAAGATTTCAGGAAAAACCCTAATAAAGAAAAATTCATTTATAGGAACTAATTCAATAATTGAAAATTCAAAGCTTTCAGAAAATACTATCTTAAAAGGTTATAATATCATTATTAATGTTGATAACGCAGTTAAGAATGATTCAAAATGTTATAATTGGATGGAAAAAGAGATAAATGAGTAAAGAATATCTGTATTCTCCTTGGAGAATTAAATATATATTGTCAGAAAAAGAGAATAAATGCATATTTTGTGAAAGAAATGAGACGGGTAATGGCAATGAACTCTCATTATTAGTTCATCAGACAACACATTCTTTTGTAATTATGAATCTATATCCTTATAATAATGGACATTTAATGGTTGTTCCTAATAAACATGTTTCTTCTTTAAGTGATTTAACTCAAGCAGAGATAACAGATTTATTCTTACTTGTACAAAAAACGGAATCAATAATAAAAAGAGTTTTTAAGTGTGATGGCATGAATGTAGGAATAAATCTTGGTAAGGCTGCCGGAGCCGGTATTGATGAACATCTACATGTTCATATAGTTCCCAGATGGTTTGGCGATAGTAATTTTATGACAACAACTGCTGATATAAGAGTAATTCCTGAGAGTTTTGAAGACTCTGTTAAAAAATTAAGAGATGCTTTTAATCATGAATAAATTTTTTTTAGTTACTTTTATATCTATCTTTTTTATAATGCTGATAGGAATTAGTTTTATTTATATTCAAGTCAGCGGGAGAAAAACAGAAATTATATCTGAAGATATTGAAGAAATTTTCCCTGCAATCAGAATTTTTATCTATAATGGATGTGGATTTCAGGGTGTCGCTAATAGAATAAATGAGTACCTGTTAGATGTTAATATTGATGTAGTAAACACTAGAAATGCACAAAGATTTGTACATGATAAAACATTGATTGTTGTTAAACATGATGATGAAAAAGATTTACAAAGATTAAAAAAGATGACCGGCATAGAGAATATTATTTATGCTGTAAATAGTAATTTCGAAGTTCCTTTTATAATCATAGCAGGTAAAGATTATGAAAAGTTTTTTAATGTTAATAACAAGTTAAGAAATTAGAATAAATAAACAAACTTAAGATAAGGAGCATTATGGAGTTAAGTTTAGAAAACAAGGTAGAAAAAATTACACAATGGTTATTAGAAAAGAAAGCTGATGAAATAATAGCAGTTGATGTTCGTGAAAAATGTAGTTTCACTGAGTTTATCATTGTGTGTCATGGTACAGCAACCTTACATAATAAAGCTATTAGTGAATTCGTAATAGAAAAAGCTCAAGAAAATAAGATGAGATTACTTGGTAAGGAAGGCTTAGATGCCTGTGTTTGGATATTGTTAGATTTCAATGATATTATTGTTCACATTTTTAATGAAGATGTACGAAGTCTATATAAAATCGAAGATCTTTGGACAAGAAAGAGTATTCATCAGGAGATGATTGATTCAGACCAGGAGTCTGATAACTCAGAAAATCAATAATAAAAATCAGGAAATGTAGAAATGAAAATTAAAGAATTATTAAGAAAAGAAATTATTAAGGCATTAAAGAGTCAGAAACTGCTTTATAATGATAAGTTTTCAATAGAGATACCTAAAATTAAAGAGCATGGAGATTTTTCCACTAATGTTGCCCTGATTAGTTCAAAGATGAATAATCTAAAACCTCGTGAGATGGCAGAAAATATCCTGTTAAAACTAAAAAAAAATAAGCTTGTTGAAAGTGTATCTATTGCAGGACCTGGATTTATAAATTTTATCATTAACAGTAATGTCTATTATCAAACATTGGTTGACATCTATTCGAATCCTGAAGATTATGGAAAATCTGATTTTGGACAAGGGAAAAAAATTCTATTAGAGTTTGTTAGTGCAAATCCAACAGGTCCTTTAAACATTGTGAGTGCAAGAGCTGCCGCTTATGGTGATTCATTATATAGAATTATGAATTGTGCAGGCTTTCAAGCTTTAAGAGAGTTTTATGTTAATGATGCGGGTAATCAAGTAGAGATTCTTGCTGAATCAATAGAGTTAAGATTTAGAGAGATTCTTGGTGAGAAAATAGGGGAGATGCCTTTAGAAGCTTATCATGGTGAATATGTAAAATCGCTGGCTGCTAGCTTAAATGCTATAGAAGGAACCAGAATTTTACACCTTTCAGAAATCGAACGAATTCAAAAAATCAAGAAATTTGCTCTAGAAGAGATTCATAATATTCAATTGAAAAGTTTAGAGTATTTTGATGTTGAATTTGACAGTTGGATTTCTGAGAAAGCTATTCGTTCTCAAGGTATTATCGAAGAAGTGTTAAGTTATCTGTATGAAGCAAAATGTACTTATGAAAAGGATGAAGCTATTTGGTTTTATTCTTCAAGATATGGAGATGAAAAGGACAGAGTTTTACTAAAAACCGATGGAGAACCAACATATATAGTACCTGACATTGCCTACCATTTAACTAAATATCAACGAGGATTTGATGTTATGATTGATGTTCTTGGTCCTGATCATCATGGTTATATACCAAGATTAATAGCTGCATTAAGAGCTTTAAACTATAATGAAGAACAATTAGAATTTGTCTTTTTACAACAAGTAAATCTTTTTAATGAAGGTGAAAAGATTAAAATGTCAAAAAGAGCAGGCAAAATTATTACAATGGATGAACTTATTGATGAAGTTGGAAGAGATGCAGCCAGATTTTTCTTTGTTGATAGAAAGCCTACTTCACATCTGAATTTTGACTTGGAACTTGCGAAAAAACAATCTTCTGAAAATCCGGTGTATTATTGTCAGTATGCAGTTGCCAGAATTTGTAGTATTATGGATAAAGCCAAGAAATATGATTTCGATCCGGATGAGTTTGATACTTCTAAGCTGAAGAAGCTCAATCGTCCGGATGAATTAGAAATAATTAAACTTCTTGATATGTTTCCTGATGTGATTATTTCAGCTGCAGAACATCGCGAACCTCATAGATTATGTGATTATGTAACTGATTTAGCAGCTAAATTTCATAGATATTATCATGATTGTTCTATTTTAAATAAGAGAACTAAAGAAACAACACTAGCAAGATTATATTTAATATCAGCTACAAAAATTGTAATAAAAAATTGTTTATACTTAATTGGTGTTTCTACTCCAACAAAAATGACTAAGAAGCCTGAAAAACAAAAGACCCAAAAAGATAAAATAGAGAAACCAAAGAAAAAATAATATAATGAACTATATACAATCCCTTCAATATGTCGTTGAAGGGATTTTTAATTAAGTAATTTCTTACTAAAAAAATTCATTAGTATTAAACCTAAAGGAGCAGTTAATAATATAGCAATAACAGCAAAAGCAAGAATTTCTTCTCCATGAATAATGCCTAGTTGCAATGGAATCATTCCAAGAGCAGCCTGTACAGTTGCCTTAGGTATAAAGGAGATGACACAAAACAGTCTCTCTTTGAAGTTTAGTTGAGATGATTTTGTAGCTAGCAGTACTCCTATTGATCTGAAGATTAATCCAAGACTTATTATTAACAGACCTTTAAAACCTATCTTTCCAATAACTTTAATATCAACTGAAGAACCAACTAAAACAAACAAAAATATCTCGGCAGGTATCCAGATTTTTGCTAATTTTAAAGAGATTTCTTTTGCAAAGGTATTGCTTTTTTCAAATAAAACATAAGATATTGTCATAGCACCAAGAAGTGTAGCTGACTGTATTAAGTTACCAATATAAACAATTAAAGTACTGATAGTAATCAATAGAATTGTTTTTTCTGTTGCTCTAATTTTAAAATTCTTAAATACATGTACTAAAAATAGACCTGTTAAATATCCAATTATTACGCCACTGATAATTGAATATGGTATTGATAATAACTCTTTAAATATATGCATTTTTGAGAAAGTGAAGCTAGATGTCATAGATATATTCAAGAAAATACCAAAAATTGTGATAGCAAAAACATCGTCAATTGAGGAAGCAGCTAATACTATAGTAGGTACCTCTTTGTGTTGTCCGTAACCTTTTTCTTTTAATTCCAGCATTGAAGGTATAATAACTGCCGGAGATACTGCTGCAATCATAAAAGCCGGCAAGGCTGAGTTGATAATCTCATAACCTAAAATTAGGTGTATGAGTATAGTTAAAGATACTCCTTCCAATAGGCAGGGAATAATTGACATAAGAATTGCAATTTTGCCTGTTTTTTTTAATAAATTTTTATTTAAACCTAAGCCCGCTCTTAACAAAATAACAATTAATGCTGTTGATTTAATCAGAGGAGATATATCCCATAAGGTTTGAGGTAAATAATTTTTTAAAAAAAAGCTTATTAATAAACCACAAAAAAGCATTCCAACAATCGAAGGGAGTTTAATCTTTAAAAATAATTTACTAAAAAACCAACCTCCTATAATAATAATAACAAATACTATAGATAAGTCCATTACTTTTTCTTTTAGCTATTCATAAACTCTTCAATAAGGGTTCTGTATGTATCAAATGTTTCTTTACATGTTATCATAAAAGGTTCACTATATTCAATTTTAATATTAGAAAATGGTTTTGGTAGGATAAATTTATCCCAAGACTTAAAAATCCATGCTTTTGAAACTTTAACATTGACTGCATAGACCGGACATTTACTTAAATAAGCAAGCTGTAACACTCCATCTTTTAGTTTTTGTGCCGGACCTTTTGGTCCGTCAGGAGTTAAGGCAATTGTATGAGTTGATGATAATTTTAACATTTCTTTCAGTGCTGATGTGCCTTGTCTTGTAGATGAACCTCGTACAGGTAGATAGCCGAATAGTTTTGCAGGTTCAGCAATATAATCACCATCAGTAGAAGATGAGATTATGATAACAACCTTTTCATTTCTTCTGTTTATTAGTAGAGGTATAATATTTCTATGCCAAAAAACATATATTGCCTTTGGGTAAGGTTTTGATAAGCCGGTGATTTCATATTTAAAGGTTGCACCTAATAACTTTAGAAAAAATACTGCAAAATATTTTTCTAAAAAAAGAATTAAAGGAGCAAGTTTTTTTGTAAGTTTTGATAGTTTGAATTTTTTATTACTCATAAATATTTTAATAAGCCTTATAAAAGTTTAAAAATTAAATTTTTAACATTTTCAGAAG
>CAZJNG010000193.1:0-5440 GCA_964547265.1 uncultured Candidatus Cloacimonadota bacterium
CTTACTTGATTTCTTAATTCAACTGCTGCTTTTACTCGGTTCTCCAATTTTAAATTAGTATCATAATTAATATAAAGGATAAAACCATACAACAAGGCGGCTGCCACAAAAAAGAAAATCGTGAAATTAATAAAGATTTTTTTCTCTGCCTCTGCCTGCTGTTTAAGCTCACCATATTTATTAAGGTTAATGGTGAAATGTAACTGATTCATACGAACTCCTTAATTTTCGATTTTCAAAAGCTATTCAGTTCTCATAGCAAGACCTAAAGCAAGCGATAGCTGAGGATCTCTTTTATCTTTGAACTTTTCAGGCATTTCTAAATTATAAAACGGATCATAAATCTCACAAGGAATATTTACATTCTCTTCGATATATTCCCTAAGACCTTTTAGCTTAGCAGTTCCGCCGGTTAAAAGAATCTTTCTAAAATCACTATTGCCTGCTTCTTTAACATAATATCTTAAAGATCTTTTAACCTCTAAAGCAATAGTTTCCTCAGTTGGTTTATCGCTAATATCAAGAGTACTTAATGAAATTGTATTAGTCTCTTGAGCAGGTGCTTGTAAACCATACTCGAACTTATAATTCTCTGCTTCAGGCCAAGTTAAATCTCTTGATCTCATAATATCTTTTGTAAAATTATAACCACCTAAATCAATGTCACGAGCAAAAAACTTAGTTTTTTGACCATAAACGACCATTGTAGTTCTATGAGCACCAATGTTTAAAATGATATAAACACCTTCTTCCGCAAAAGCATTAAGAGCAAACGAATTAGCTACAGCAAGTGCTTCAGCATCAACAAAATGAGGAGTTAAACCTGCATTCTGAAGAATATTGGTATGATCTCGTAATTGCTCTTTAGTTGTAGCAACAAGTAAAACATTCATATTATTAGTTTTTTCTTCAAGTGATAAAACTTGAAAATCTAATACCATCTCACCACCACTAATTGCTAAATGCTTTTTTGCTTCAAAGAAAAGTGCAGATTCAAGTTCATCATCTGGTAAAAATACTGTTTTAATCTGCTTGATTGAAACTTGATCACCACCTACGGCACTAACCAAATGATTAATTTTTTTAGGGTTAATTTTTAAAGAGCGTAACATTTCGGCAATTATCGGAACGTGACGGTCTTTTCTAAGGTCAGAAGGAATATATTCTACTCCTTCAGGGACCGTAGGCTTTACTTCGTAGTTAAGCAGTTTAAAGCCGTCATGCAATTTCTTTAAGTGCACAAGTTTTATACTGTGTGTACCTATGTCGATGCCTACAGACTCTTTAAACTTTAACGGTTTTTTCTTAGCCATATTGCCTCTTTATTTTTATTAATTATTAACTTTAAATTCCCCAATTTCTCGGCGGAACTCTGAAATTCCAAGATGTATCATCAAATGCAGACATTTGGCCGGCACTTGAGCCTTGATAGACTTCCGGATAATGAGGGGGTTGTTTATGTATAAATCTACGGTCATACAAATATTGTTTTTCATAACCGGTTACTTGATGAGTCGGTCCCCAAATATATCTGGCAGGATCCCACATCTTCTTTGTATCCGGATTATCAGCACTTTCACTACCTGATCTACGAACAAATCCTCTTCGTCTTTGAGCAATTGCTCCAAAAACCCACAGATTTCCTCTATGAAAAACTAAGTTTGCTCCACTCTCAGGATAAACAGGATTATACCATGGGTAAGCATATACCCTGTAATGCGGAGAAAGAGTAGGACTTGTTGGAGCTCCGGTCATAGGATAGCCTATGTAATTAGGATCAGCATTAGCTCCGGGCCATTGTAAATTATTAAATGCATTTTCAGTAGGCCTGTTTGGTGGAAATTTTATCCTATGTAAGTCTATATATGTAAAAAGTGTATCATTATGTGGGGGGTAAGGACTTGGTCCTGAAAAAGGTATCGGAGATCCATGAGGATGTTGGTATTCATAAGTAAATACACCTTCTGCCTTATATGCAAAATCGCCAAGCCTTGGATCTTTTACACCTTGTGCTGAATATGCTCCGTAAAGATATGTATTGCTCGACTGTCCATTTGAAGTAGATATTCTCTGGTGAGTATATGGGTCTTTATACTTGTATTTAATAATAATTTTGCTTTCAGAAACTAAGCCAAAATAATCAACAGTATTTAGATTATCAGGATCATCAGGTTTTTGTCCTACAGGTGTACTATTATACAGGATATTTCCGATAGGATAGGCATTTCCTTTGGTACCAATAGTCATCTCACCGCTTACAATACCTTTCACCCAAACATCTGAAGGTATATAAATTGAAGTTCCTTGAATTGCAGGAGCTGAATGATATTGCCATAAGGTATCTTTCCAAGTTATAAAATTAGAAAACTGATAACCTTCATATTGATTTTGATGATTAGTATTAATACCTGACCAATGTGGATTTTTTATTAAAGCATCAGGATAAAAATCATATACTTTAAATTCTCTAACATCAGTTTCTACAACATTACCTTTATGCAAAGCGATAGTTGATTGATTAATGAGTGCATAAACAATATCTAAATCATCTGAAAAATCAACACCAAAGGGTTTTTCTCCATAGCGTTTAATATCTTTTGCGTCAGGGTTGTATTCAATATAAGGAACCTGTTCTTCATATCCACCTCTGAAAACCAAAGCAATTGGACAACTTCCGGGAAGAGGAGTACCTGTACTTGAGCCTGCTTGATAGATAAATATTCTGCCTGCAGTTGTTACTTTATCATGAAACAAGGGCCAGTTAGGAGCAGCTGTATTAACCGGAGGAGAACCTGCATTTTGAATCCAAATATTATCATTACTGTGAACCTTTCCATGCAACTCATCTTTGCCCCAGAATTTTACTCTTGCAGCCTCTGAATTAGGGTCATTGGTAATATCGGAGATTTCTCTGTCAGAAAAATACTGATACCGGGCAAGAGACTGTCTTTGAGACAACTTTTCTGTAAAAGACTTAACCGGAGATTTGAGACCCGGTAAAAATTGTCTTGAATGTTTGGTTTCACAAAGAGTTTCAAACCTAACTGCTTCAGATGCAATACCTATAATGCCTGCAACTGTTGTCATTGATTTTTTATGAGTTAAAGTATGTGTAGATACTCTGTCTTTACCTAAAATTTCTACAGTACGAGGCGGTATAAATATTAAGTTTTTCTCGAGAATGATGTTCAGTCTTTTAGTTTCTGATCTTAAAAGTAATTCTTGTTGCAATTTATCTTTGCTCCAGTTAATGACATTGATATCGCCGTGAATCATATTTACAAAGGAAATAATTGAACTGGCAGATACAGCAATCAATATCATAGCAATTGCAAAAGTTGCAGAGAATCCTTTTTGATTTAAAATTATTTTTTTCATCTTATGCCTCATTTCTGTTAGATAAAAATCAGTATTCCAGATTTTTATCAGCATTACCAACAAATACGGTGGTTTCATATTCGACATATCGTGTATTTACCAATTTATCATCTTCATCAGATTGACCTTTAGACTTTTCTCTAAATCTAACCATACCTTGAATATAAACTTTTACAAGAAATGTAGTTGGAGCAATATCTTTTGTTAAGTCTTCAAATCGAATATCGGTAATTCTATATTTAAAATCTCTACCAATTTTTTGCTTCGAAGAAGGAAATAAGACTTTATTTGATAATCCGCCTTCATAACCGTATCGAGCAGTAATCAATAATCTTCCATCTCTGTCAACATGATATTTTGCCCAACTTGGTGCACCATAATCTCCGTCAACAGGTACCATTTTAATATATTCTCCGACTCTGCCGATTTCAATCTTTTGTGCAGTTAATAAACCAATTAATGGTTGATTAACATTTATACCTCGATCATCAACATATCCATGTCTAATTTGATTAACCACAGTAAATAATTCTCTTTGAAGAATTAAAAATTCTCTGGTTTCCTGGTATGTTAAAAGAAATTGTGTCATTGCAATGTAAAAACCCAATGCGAGTACAGAGACTAAAAAAATACCTGCAATTAATTCTACAAGAGTAAATCCTTTTTCGCTTTTAAGCATCATTGATTACTCCTTATCATATAGAAATCTTCTCTCAGTTGTACGAATCTATTCTCTGATCGGATGGGTTTTTGAGAAAACAATGGCTTAAATTCATGCCATTCAGCTATTGCATTAACAGAATTAAAAGCAACATCCAAAGCTACACTTTCATCATATTCGTATTTGACTTCAAATCTGATTGTTACAGGAATCTTCTGCACCCGATCTTTATGATTATTATGAGGTATTGTAAAAATAACCGGGTTGAGAAGTCCAAAATTGTTATGAACAAAATGTTGATATTTTATTTTTTGCAGCTCTCCATCTGTTCGTAACAAAACATAGCGATCATGATAATTTACAATAGCTCTAACTCGAGCATACTGAATCATCATCATAATGCTGACAAGCGCAAAAGTGAGGATAGCAGTAGCTGCGATTGTTTCAGCTAAAGCAAATCCTCTTTCATTTGATAATAAACTTTTTTTCGCTTGTAAATTGTATTTTTTATACATTAGAAACCTGCTCCTGAGGCGAACATTTTTGGGTTATCAGCAAGCTGTTCAGCAACCTGACGATCGATTAGACCGTTCATAACATGATTGTACAAAGACTGATCTCTTGATTGCATACCTTCTTTTGAGCCTGATTGAATTACTGACGGAATCTGATATGTCTTTTCTTCACGAATAAGGTTTCTAACAGCTGTATTAGCAATCAGAATCTCGAGAACCGGAACACGACCATTACCTTCTTTTTTCTGAACCAAAGTTTGTGCAACTACAGCTTCAAGAGATTCTGAAAGCATTGATCTAACTTGAGCTTGTTGTTCTTTTGGATACATGTCAATAATACGGTCAATAGTTTTAGTAGCACTACTGGTATGAAGAGTAGCAAGTACTAAGTGTCCTGTTTCTGCTGCGGTTAATGCCAATGATACTGTTTCAAGGTCACGCATTTCACCAACCAAAATTACATCCGGGTCTTCACGAAGAGCTGAACGCAAAGCTGCGGTAAATGACCATGTATCATGACCTAACTCTCTCTGATTAACTAAAGAATTTTTTGAAGTATGAACAAATTCTATAGGATCCTCAACAGTAATGATATGTTTTTGTGTTTTTTCATTGATAGTATCAATCATTGTAGCAAGTGTTGTTGATTTACCTGAACCGGTCGGGCCCGTTACAAGAATGAGTCCTTTTTCTTTTAAAGCAAAACGAGCCACTATTTCAGGTAAATACAATTCCTCATAAGTTTTTATCTCATTTGGAATAACACGAAATGATGCTGCCAAACCATTAATTTGGTGGAAAGCATTCACACGAAAACGAACATCACTATCAAGCTTGGTTGAAAAATCTATTTCCAATTGTTCTTTAAGCAACTTCTTTTGAGTTT
>CAZJNG010000194.1:0-5427 GCA_964547265.1 uncultured Candidatus Cloacimonadota bacterium
TAATAATACTGAAATTATCGTACGCATTTCATCAATTGATACAAAAGCAAAAAGACTTTCACTTGAGCCGTTAGATATGCCTGCACCTGAACCTCGTAAAAAAGAAGAGAAAAAAGAATACAAAAAGCCGGCAAAAGATCATACACAAGATAGTGATTGGCAAAAATATGCCACAGGGTACCAAAGCGTTCCCGAAGATAATCCGTTTAAAGATTTATAGATGATTTAAAGGGTGGCTTCAGTCACCCTTTTTTTGAAGATTATTAGTTATTTTGCTTTTAACAGACAGTTATAATATGTATTATTGTTTAAAATTTAGAGCTTTCGGGAAATCAGAATATTCTAATAATTTCTTGACAAAAACAATCTCAAAATTAATTTGGGAAAAAATATATAGAACGATGGAGGACTGTAGTGAAAAGAACATACCAACCGCATAATAAAAGAAGAAAAAGTGTTCATGGATTCAGAGCACGCATGGCGACAAAAAACGGTCGTAAAGTACTAAACAGACGCAGAGCTAAAGGTAGAAAAGTTTTAACTGTTTAATGTTAAGGCTTACATCAAAAAAAGATTACAACAAATTACGCCAGAGTCATAATAAAATCATTGGTCGTTTTTTTATCGTTGTATTTTTACCGGAGGAAGATATCAAAGAGTCGGCCGCAGGCATTACTGTTTCAAAAAAGATTGGTAATGCCGTAGTCAGAAATAAGGTTAAAAGACGCATTCGTGCATTTCTGAGGTTTTATACCTTGCGGCCCTCAACACCCGGTTTTATTTGCAATATCATAGCTTTACCGTCGGTTGTGTCAACAGACTGGATTTCTTTTAAAAAAGATTTACAATACTGTTTAGATAAATTAGCAAACACATTATGTGCTTACTCAACAACATTTCAATCTATTTAATCATTTTTTACAAAAAGAATATCTCTCTTTTTTTACCCGCTTCGTGTCGTTTTAGTCCTACATGCAGTACTTATTCTTTAGAAGCATTTAAGAAATACTCTTTTTTAAAAGCATTGTATCTCTCTATTAAAAGAATTTTAAAATGTCATCCTTTTCATCCCGGTGGTTATGACCCTTTACCTTGAAACAAGAAAAATCTTGTTAATTTAATTTATTGGAGGAATTTTTGGAAAAAAGAACACTTATAGCAATTGTACTAATATTTTTAATCTACTGGATTAGTTCTCAATATTTTTGGAAACCGGCAGCAGATTTAACATCGCAAAACAAAGCCCGTACGGATTATATTCAGCCTACTCATGAAGAATCTGTATATCAGGAAAATGTGACTACTCAAATAACTGAAAGTGGAAATATAATTTTACATTCTGAGATTAATGATAAATTATACTTAGAAAATGACAGGATTATTGTCTCCTTTACAAATCGTGGAGCTTTAATTAATCAAATTACACTAAAAGATTTTTATCTTGAAGACAAAATTACACCCGTTCAGTTAATTCCTGACAATCAAAAGATTATGCAGATTGATATTCAAAACGCTGTCGTACCGTTCAATGAAGTACCATATCAATGGGAAATAAGCTCAAACAGATTAAGTTTTTACTTAAAAGATAAAAACAACAATAAGATATTTGAAAAAATCTTTACTTTAACAGATGATTATAATCTTGATATGCAAATATTTGGAAATTCTCTAAATCCTTTTGATACATATTCTATTTCCTTGAACTCAGGAGTAAATGTAACTGAAAAAAGCAAATCAGCTGTCAAAGATGCTAAAAACTCATTCAAGTTTGTTTCTATGATAAACATGGATAAACCTTTGGAACTTACCTTAAATAAACTGATGAAAGAAACTAGAGATATCCGAGGAAATGTTATTTGGGCAGCTGTTAGAAGTAAATATTTTGTTATGAGCTTAATTCCCGAAGAGAAGATTAGCACATATTCAGTTTATGCCGGCTTATCAAACCCTGTAAATAATATGACGGCTATTAATCAAACTCCCGGTTTCAAAATTGATATCAGATATAATATCAGTATGACCCAATTATCAGACACATACTCTTTGTATTTAGGTCCTGTTGATTATGATATGTTACTTGCATACGGAAATGGTATGGAAAACATAACCGAGCTTGGTTCAAACTGGCTTAGGTTTTTAGTTAAAATTTTTATCGTTTATATCAGCTTTTTGTATTCAATAATACCAAACTATGGCATGGTAATTATTGTCTTTGCCTTTACTTTAAAAATATTGCTTTCTCCATTAACCGGTAAAAGTCTCCATTCCGCTAAGAAATTACAAAAAGTACAGCCTTTAATTAAAGATATTCAACAAAAATACAAACATGACATTAAACTTCAACAACAAGAGCTTTCAAAAGTTTATAAAGAACATGGAGTTAGTCCTTTAGGCGGTTGTTTACCTATGTTATTACAAATGCCTGTTTTCTTTGCTCTTTATCCTATTTTAAAAAGTTCGATTGGTTTTAGGCAGGCACATTTCTTTGGCTGGCTTACAGATTTATCTGAGCCTGATCCTTACTGGATATTGCCAATATTAATGGGTGTTTTTATGTTTGTACAGCAAAAAATGATGACCGCTAATCAGGACACTGCAAATATGGATGAAAAACAACAAGCAATGATGCAAAGTCAAAAGATGATGATGTACATGATGCCCCCTTTTATGGTATTTATTTTTAGTGGTTTACCTTCAGGACTGGTGTTGTATTGGACAGTATTTAATATATTTCAAATTATCCATCAGTATTTTATCAACAAAAAACACAACGAAAAGGAACTTGCATGACAGTAATTGAAAGACAAGGAAAAAATTTACAAGATATTATTACTCAAGTGAAACTGGAATATAATATCACAGAAGAAGATTTTACTTATGAGATTATTCAAGAAGAAAAAAAAGGGTTTTTAGGCATAATTGGCAATAAAAACGCTATAGTAAAATTCACAATACACAGATTAAAACAAAATATAATTGATTATTTAAGAGAATTTTCACTCTATGCACAAGTGACTATTGAGGAAATTGACATTCAAATCAACGATGATTATGTGCAAATTGCCCTGAATAAGGTTTCTGATCCCGGCTTCTTCATTGGAAAGGACGGAAAATTCTTACAAAGTTTACAATACTTACTAAATCAGACTTTCTCAAAAGAAATTAGCGATAAAAAATCAATCCTGTTAGATATCGAAGGATATAAGGAAAGACAAGAACAAAACCTGATGAGAAGAGTACAGCACCTTGCAGAACAAGCTTTAAAAACCAAAAGAAACATTACTCTAGAACCTATGGTCTCATCTCAGAGAAGAATTGTACATCAAGCCCTTAAAGATATTGAAGAAATCAGAACCATGACTATTGGAGAAGGTGCACATAAAAGAATTGTACTTAGCCCTTCAAAAGGGAATAAGGCAGGGGTAAGGAAATTCTATAAAAATAAAAAAAATGATAATACAGAACTAGAACAATAATGCAAAAAATAGAATGCAAAAATCATGATCTTGAGCTATATCTCTTATCTGCAGGTGAGTATTATTCAGATGCCGGAGCGGCTATGGGTGTATTACCAAGAAAATTGTGGGATAAGAAAATTTCTCTTGATTCTGATTTTTGCATGAAATTTCAGTTAAACAGTTTACTGGTAAAGACTAAAGATTATAATCTCTTAGTTGATGCGGGAATAGGAACGGTTTTAACGGATAAACAAAAAAAGATTTACAAACCAAGTAATTATACCCTGATTGATGAAATTAATTCAGTTGGACTGAGTAAAGAAGATATTGATTATGTTGTACTCACGCATCTTCATTTTGACCATGCAGGTGGAATTTTATCTGACGAAGAGTCTTTATCATTTTCTAATGCAGAGTTTATAATTCAAAGCTCAGAATTAGAGATCGCTTTATTTCCTGATTCATTAAATCTAGCAGCCTATCCTCTTCATCAACATTACCAAGTCTTAAAGAATTATCCAAAGTTAAATTTGCTTGATGGTGATTATCAAATAGCCCCTTTTATTAATATAAAAAAAGTACAAGGTCATTCAAATGGTATGCAGATTTTAGAAATCAAAACAGATAACGAATATTTCTGTTTTGCCGGTGATGTCTTTCCTACAGTTTTTCATCTTAATCCTGCAGTAACATCTGCTTACGAGGTAGATAGGACACATTTGGTTAATGTAAAAAGATATATTATTGATAAGCTTAACCAAACTAAAGGAACTTTAATCTTAGGACATGAAATTGAGAAATCAATCATAAAGTTTCCGATTGTATCAAATTTTTAGGAGAATAATAATGTTTAAAATTAAATTTTTTTTGATTACCCTTATCATCTATGGACTTTCTTTTTTAGATGCTGCTTCATTTACATCAGAATCAGCTCTTCAAGAGTTAATTAATGGAAATCTAAGATTTGTTAGTCAAAAGTTGATTAATATTGATTATCATGCACAGATTGAATCAACTAAGGATATGCAAAAACCACATTCTATTATTCTTACATGTATGGATTCCCGAGTGCCTCCTGAAATTATCTTTGATCAAGGAATCGGTAATATCTTTGTAGTAAGAAATGCAGGCAATATAGAAGATAAAAATGTATTAGGCAGTATGGAGTATGCTGTAAAATTCGCAGGTGCAAAGCTTATTGTTGTTTTAGGACATAGTAATTGTGGTGCTGTAACCGGTGCTGTAAAAGGTGTAAAAAATGGCAACCTGACACAAATAATGCAAAGAATTGAACCCTGCATCCCGGAAAACACTCATGAATCCCTAATAGTTGAAAAAACAACAATAAATAATATTTATCTGACTATTGATAATATTTTAAAAGAAAGTAAAACCATTAATGAGTTATATCAGGATAAGCAAATTGGTATAGTTCCTGCTTTTTATGATCTTGCAAGTGGAGAAGTTAGATTTTTAGATAATAAATAATTTTGTAATGAAGTCTTAAGTGTTTTTCAAGTGACCTCCAAGAGGGAATACCATCTTGGAGGTCACTTAAAGATTGATTAAATGTATTTGATGTTTTTTTGGTCTTTTTGTAGGTCAAAGACTTTAAAAACCGGAACCCTGACGGCTGGGGTGAGCAAAACTCACCAATTTATAAAAAATGTAAGTTCAATATTGAGTTGTAATGAGTAACTAAAATCTTGAAAATGCCGTTTTAAGTTCTCATAACCCTGCACTTTCAGTGCAGGGATTTGAAAATCACTACTTAATCTCTCTCACCTTTCAGATATTTTTTTCTCAGAAAAAAATATCTGAAAGGTGGTATAAGGTGTTAGACGGCAATTGTTTGCCCTATACTAAAGTATAGGGTTATGAGACCTTAAATACAGATAAAATAAAGATTATTCTTAGCGAAAAAGCCATCTTACTAATTAATTCTTAAAATACTTAAATAATATATTTG
>CAZJNG010000195.1:0-5424 GCA_964547265.1 uncultured Candidatus Cloacimonadota bacterium
TCTTTTGTCTGCTCATCTACATTCCAGGTTAATATAACTGTATTATTAGTTTCTGTAGTGGATGCTGTAAGAGCAGTAGCAGGCTTTAGTTCCCATACTTTAAGCGGAGAATCTGTTGCCTCTGCAGATTGATATGTAGTTACTCCTGAGTCTTGATAACGGGCATAAATATTATATTCAGCTGAATTATATCCTGCCAATGTAAACTCATAAGAATAAATATTATCTTCAATACTAATGCCAGAAGGAGTAGTTCCGCTTAAGATATAATTTAATTTTGATGAAAAACTTCCATTATCTGTTTTCTCTTCAATATAATATGAGAGAATTTCTTGTCCGGTAATTGTCAATGCAGGAGCTTGCCAGGTAAGGATAATCTTGTCATTACTTTCAACCGGTTCATTATTTGCGGTAAAACTTTGTGGTTTTGGATATTTGACAAAGTCTGCATTTCTAAAAGCTCCGTTACTTTCACCGCCAACATAAACAGCCACAACTTTGAATTTATATGTTTTGTCTTTTGGCAAGCTTATTGTTTCTGATTCGTTCGGGAGGATATAGTTAAATGTGTAAGTTGTTTCGTTAGTATCTTCTTGTATGAATTTTACATCTGTCGAAAGTTCACTGACTTCAACATAATTTATTTCATCTCTCATTATCTGTTTATTTATTAGGTTAGGTTTATTAGCAGAATCAAGCAATGATTTCGATTTTGTTGTAAACTGATTTGACACAGAGGAAAATCCTGTATTGTCTGTAGATAAATCTCTTGTTCTGTTATCATCTTCTATATATACTTTAAAACCAAGTAAGGCAGGTTTATGAAAACCGTTTGCATTTAAGTCAGGAGCTTTCCATGTCAGCTCAACCGAATAAGCATTTGTATTATCAAACTTTAACTCATGAGCTAAGTCTCTGACCTCATTTAAATCTGAAACATGAATTGTCTCAAAATTAACAGAATCTGAGTAAAACTCACTACCAAAGAAATTATATCTTGCTCTAATCTTATAGTCATGTTCTCCTGAAGCAAAAGGATTTTCAGGAGTATAATCATAAACTCTGATAGCTGAAGGGGTCGTAAAATCTGCAATAACTACCTGGGTTTCAGAAAAATCAGAACTTTGTAAAGCAATCTGATAGCCTGTTAAATTCTCTGCCTCGTCATCATCTGACCATGTAAATTTTACAGATTGTTTTTTGTTAAGTTCAAAGGCAAGGTTTTTAGGTGCAGGAGGAGTTGTCCTGAATGAAACTTGAGCACCATAAACAGTTCCTGAACTATTGGTTGCATAAGCCTTAACATAGTAAACTGTCCCTGGCGTTAATTCTGTTATCGAAGAAGTAAAAGCACCGGTTGAGCTTACTGCTCCTTTTTCAGTTTTACTGTTTGAAGTAGTTGGATCCTCTTCAGTATTCCACACATGACCATGCTGAGTAGGATTAGGAACACCCAAAGCTGTGATATTTCCATTACCTGTTGCAGTTGTAGTATTAATTGAACTAACTTCTTGGGTTGTTACCGTTGGTACTTGATGTGTTGTAAAAGAGACCTCTGCACCATATACCGTTCCTGCACTATTGGTTGCATAAGCTCGTACATAGTAAACTGGACCTATAGTTAATCCTGTAATCGAAGAAGTAAAAGCACCGGTTACCGATGCTACCCCTATTGTACTGACTCCACCTCCTACGTGACTTGACAATGTGGGATTCGTACTTGTACTCCACACATGACCATGCTGAGTAGGATTAGGAACACCCAATGCTGTAATATTTCCATTACCTGTTGCAGTTGTAGTATTAATTGAACTAACTGCTTGTGTTGTTACAGTTGGCAAATGATGTGTAACAGTTGTAATTGTATTTGAATTAACACTTGTACCACCTGAATTTACCGTTCTAACTCTGTAATAATAGGTATTCCCGGCGGTTAGCCCGCTTACCACACTCGATGTAACATTACCCAATACTTTGCCTTCATATCCTGAAACATAATCAGAAAAAACATTATTAGTCGAAACATCCAGTCTATAACTTGCAGCTCCGTTAGCAGCAGACCAATTTGCTGTAAATCCTGTCGTTGAAATTAAAGTTGCATCATTTGCTACCGGTGCAGGGGGTGTTGTTATAGTTGTAATAATATTAGAATTATCACCAATTCCACCTATACCTCCCGCTCTAACTCTGTAATAATAGGTATTTCCAGCTGTTAATCCAGTAATCTCAATAGATAACACATTGCCCAATTCTTTGTCTTCATAATCTGCAACAAAACTAGAGAAACCACTATTAGTCGAAACATCCAATCTATAACTTGTAGCTCCGGAAGAAGCAGACCAATTTGCTGTAAATCCTGTAGTTGAAATTAAAGTCGCATCATTTGCTACCGGTGCTACCGGTGGTAGAACTTGTTTTACATTTATATATATAGGACTTTCTGCTGAACTAAAAGGGTGATTTGATCCATTTAAACTTGCATTTGCTCTTTCTCCTGGAGTACCTGCACTTTTATCCCATGCTCTTATCATGAAAATTGGAGTACCATACCAATCTGAAACAGGAACAAACCTTACTCTATAATTTGAATCAAACAGAATTGCGTTGCCCTGAGTTGCAACTGTGGCATCTATCCAAGTTGCTCCATTATTTGCAGAATATTGCCACATTCCATTAGTATTATCAAAATCAAAAGCAGCAACTGCTTTAGCAATAGGACCATCCGGGTCTGTTATTGCTCCATCAGGAATAATTTCATTAATTGTATTGCCCGAACTATTGAAGTTGTTCATGTTAATAGGAGCAAGGAACGGCGCATTATCCCCAACATTAAGTATAGGTGCATTATTAGCAAATGCGACTGTTATTGAAGCAATATCAGAAGCAATTGAAAAAGCAGTTGGGTTGCCATTTACAGACACATCTACTTTATTCCCGGAAACTCCGGATGTTTTATCCCAAGCTCTAAATGTAAATGTTGAAACACCTGTCCAATCTGAATTAGGTATAAATCTTATTCTATGATTAGCATCCAATAATAAAGCAGAATTATTTGAAACAGGTGCAATAGCACTCCAAGCAATAGAGTTTAAAGAGTATTGCCAAACCCCATTTAAATCATCAACACCTATAACAGCAATGGATTTAAAGGCAGGACCATCAGGATCTGTTATAGAACCATCTGCAACAATCTCTGTGACACTATTTCCACTATTTGTTGTATTGTTTGTAGTTATTGAAGAAAGCAAATGGGTGTAAGCTGGATCTAACACCGGTGCATTATTTACTAAAACATCCATAACTGTAATAGTTGCATCATCGAATAGAACTGAAAATGGTAAAGAGCCACCCCCACCTTGTGTGTTCCAATAGTCTCCGGCTGAACCATCACTTCTGTCCCAAGCTCTAAATGTAAATGTAGATGTTCCAAACCAATCTGCATTTGGAACAAAACGCAACTTATCATCAGGTCCAAGCAAAAGAGCATTTTCATCAGAAGCATTTAAAACAGCTTGCCAGGAAACTCCAGCATCAAGAGAAAATTGCCAAGCTCCATTTGAGTTATCAGTACCAATAACAGCAACAGCTTTACCCAAAAATCCATCTTCATCGGTTATAGAACCATCGACTACTATTTCAGAAATAGTATTTCCATTGCTAGTAAAACTATTTTTTTCAATAGTCGTTAAAACAGGATTTTGTGAATTATCTAATATAGGTGCAATATTCTCATTTGTATTTGCGGCTATATCAGCTGCAACATCAGCAATTATAGCATCTAAATCAGATAGTCTTCCTGCTGCGTAATACCATGTAAAACTATCACTTTGTCCCGGTGCAACATCATACATTCTCACATAAAAAGCATAAGCTCTATCACCTCCAATATCAATTGGAGCAGTAAAAGGATTTTGGTTTATAATATTTGTCCAACCATAACTAGTAGCAATTGTGTTGTTTGCTTTTTCAGAGTTTGAATAAAACATAACTCCCTCTTGCCCACTTGTTACTCTTTGAGCAAGTGCTCTCTCTGAAACTGCAGAGATTTGTACAAATGCACCATCTACAATATTTCCTCTCTCTTTTCTTGGTGCATCAGATGTACCAATCCAATCATCCGGTGTTCCAACCCAATATCTCAAATTTGTTAAAGTCGTTGCCCCAGTATTTCTAATTGTTGATGTAACTTTAAGATAAGATTTATCATCTCTTAATTCATACTTGTTTTCAAGTTCCAAGTTATATGTCGTTCCCGAATGGGATATTGTGATATCACCTCTTGTTACAATAATCCCATACCCATTAGGTGCTGTTGTAAATGTAAAGTCAGAGTAATCATCAACTTTATTACTTGGAGTTGGATTATCAAATCTAGTCCCATTTAAGTTCCACTCATTTTCCCCATTACCTCCAACAGCTATTGATAAATTAAGAGGATGAGTTCCAAATGTTAATTTACGCCATTGATTTAAATCAAGATTATAAACAAATGGTTGCTGTAAATTTCCTTGAGTATTTAAAGAATTCTCCGAACCAGTACCAAATCTTAAAGCTCCATTGTTTAGAACTTTGGTTTGAGCTTGTAGTTCATTCGAAAAAGCACCTATTAAAAATATTAAGAAAAATAATAGGTAAAACATAAATTTTGAAAAATTTCTTTTAGATTTCATATAACCCTCCTAATAAAAATATAATTATTTGAATCTCTCATTATCACCTCTATATAATATATGAGTGCATTATATGAACCAAAATCAATTTGTCAATGTTTTTTTTGATTTTTTATCTTGAATTTCAGAATCATCGCTGATTGTTGTATTTAAGTATTTTTCAACGCGGATTACACTGATTTCGCGGATTTGTCTTAACCGCAGAGACACAAAGACACAGAGAAAATAATCCGTGTAATCCGATAAATCCGTGTTAAAGAAAAGACTTATTTTAACGCAGATTACGCAGATTTCGCGGATTTGTCTTAACCGCAGAGACACAAAGACGCAGAGAAAATAATCCGTGTAATCCGATAAATCCGCGTTAAAAAATAAAAAAAGAAAGGATAATCCGTGTTAAAGAAAAAGATAATTTCAACGCAGTTTAAAAAAAATATCTTGACGAAGTAAATCATTCTGTTTATACTGATAATATGACAGGCTAATTTTAAAGATATATATCAGGAGGTAATAGTGCAGAATAGGAAATATCAAGTTTTAATTAAGAGAAAAACCTCAAAAATAGTTATAGTATTTACAATTTTGTTATTTGGTTTCTTAATTATTAATTCATGTAATAAACGAAGAAGTGCTAATGCTTATAAATCCGGGAGCAGGGTTCCTGCGATAACAATTTTAACCACTACAGAAGAATATGATTCTGCTCGGTATCAAGCTGCTTATTACATAGCTTCATGGTGGCGTGAAATAGGGC
>CAZJNG010000196.1:0-5420 GCA_964547265.1 uncultured Candidatus Cloacimonadota bacterium
CAAGCGCTCTCCCAACTGAGCTAAGCACCCGCTTATCTGTTTCCACTCTATAAACTGGTCGGGGTGAGAGGATTCGAACCTCCGACTCCTTGATCCCAAATCAAGTGCGCTAACCGGACTGCGCTACACCCCGTATCCTTTAAAGCCAATATCTAAGATACAGGTTTTAAAGTCAAGAATTATTTTTTACTTTCTTTCAGTTTTATAGATAAATGTTTGCAAAATAGTCAAATATTTTTTTAATAATTGTCTAAATTATTCAGGTATGAAATATAAATATTAATAATAAAAATGATATGTTCTCAGAATTTCTGGTTTTTTTATTATTCTCATACCTGTTCCTGATCTCAATAATTTATTTTTGTTTGAAAAGATTTAATACATTATCAAATTGCCAAATAAAAACAAAGTAATCAAATAAAACATTATAGTCTTGTATAATGATATTTTACAAAAACAGATCATAACAGTACCGGAAAATAATAGTTTTTTTAGAGATGATTTCACTGAGAGTATTCTTGTGTAAACAAATTTTAATCAAAAAAGCCGCAGAGGGGTGACATATATATACGATGTGCGTAAGCACGGCGATAACATCACATTAAAAAGATTAAGCTCCATAGGAACGATACTGTTTATCGTGTCGCTCTTACAGAGCTTATATTGTTACATTTTCTCCATGCTTACGCACGGAGTTATAAACATATCGTACCTCCGGCACTTATCTGATAATTTAATTTATCCTAAAATTTGAAATCTCAATCATTTTATCATCAGACCATTCGCCCGGTTGCCATGACCTTACATAAATCTTTGGTTTGTCTTCGTTAAAGTCTATCAGCAAAAAGAGATATCCTTCGTCTGAGTAGCGTGTGGAGGCATAATTTTGTCGCATACTTACTGCATAAACGCCCGGTTCATTGTTTTTGGCAACCAGTTTAAAGGTGTTATAGCCAAGATGTATATCTTCATTGGCTTTGAAGATGTTACGGATATTATTTAAGTATTCGTTTTTAGTAAAAGTGATATAGTCAATGTCGGGCTGATCACCAAAAGCAGTATATTGATAGTCTTTTGTTTTTGGTGCAGTTTGCAGAACTCTGCCTACTATTATCACAGCTTCATCAGAAAAGAGTTTTTCTATAGTATCAACATCACGATACAAAAAGGCTGAACGGTACTTTTCAACAAACTTGACCAGAGTTTTTCTTTGTAAGTATTTCTCTTCATCCTCAATACCTTTAGTGGCTAGTTCCAGCATATTATCAAAAACAGTAAATTGTATATTATTAAGCTTTCCGTTTTTATCAAAATCAAGTACAAGATTATCGGTAGTTTGTTTATTTAAGGATGGGTATTTTGTCAAAACAGGGATGCTTCTCAGTTCATATCCGTCAAAAACCGTCTTAATCTCTACCTTTGTATCTGTTTCCACTATCTGTATATTGTTGTTATTAAACAAAGCTCTGATTTGTTTTTGTATAAATTCATCTTTTGGGTAGTAGCTAGCTATTTTACTTAAGTCTTTGGATTTGATTAACTCAATGAATTTATTTGTTTCCCTGATAATAGTTTCTTCTACAGGCAGATTACTTTGTTCTGTTATTAACTTTGCAGGTTGAATTTCAGTTTTGCTCTCCTCAAAAAGAACTTCTATCCCATGACTAAACTCAGGTTTCTTAACCAAATCCCATAAGTCTGCCACAGCTTTAAATTCTCTGCGTTGTTCATAATAGGAATAATCAGGAAAGGCTTCTATTTTACATAGTTCTTTAGATGCACCGTAAAGTGAAATGACCGCTCTGCCATCCTTACCTTCTAAATATACCTGATTACTTCCATCCCAAAAATGAAAACGCATATACTGCACAGGCTGATTTTTATATCTCATTGTCAAAATAACCTGCTTTTGTGACTCCGAAAGTTCCCTTACGGACTCAGTATTAAGCCTGATATTTGACATAATCTCACGAATTTTAGCAGGTAAAACAGTGTGAAAGGCTATATCCTGATACACTAACCTCTCATCAGGAAGTGAATTTTTTAAGATAATGGCATAATAAAGATACTTTAAGGCACTGCCAATGTTGTCATTCTTTTCAAACAGTAAAGCCTGCCGGTAAATGTCATGGATTAACTGCTTTCTTTCTTCAAAAATAGCCTGCATATCTGATCTCTTGATATACACAAAGACATTCATTCTGCTACCTGTGGGAGTTCTTATCTCCTGTAAATTTTTAAAAGTAGCTATCGAATAGGTCTCTATCACTGATTTCACATACTCATCAACACTGAGATTAGATTCTTCCGCCTGATTAATTGTTGAAATCCTGACACTTATCATTATCTTCTCTGACAAATCTTTTATGGCTCTGTCTCGTGCTTCCTGATATACATTTGAAGTAGCTTCTCCATAGTGATAGTCCTTACTTCTCATAATTTCTTCTTTACTTAAGGCACATAAACTGCCGACCAGAAATATCAGTAATATTAAAATAATCTTTCTCATATCCACTCCTTAAGTCAATTAAACATATTAAGATAATCAAGTCAAGAAATTTTTTGAAAAATATAAATCCATAGCCGGACTTGACTTGCAACGAAGCGAATAATTACAGGAAAGGACTTTCCCGAATACAAAGAAAAAGCCTCAAAGAGGCGATATATGTATAACGCTGTGCGTAAGCACGGCGATCTAATAACTCGAAAGTCTAAGCTCCTGCGGAGCGATACAAAGTTTTAAAATGTCCTTTTATATCGCTCCTACAGAGCTAATAATGATTTTTCTATGTTATTCACCGTGCTTACGCACGGTGCTACAAATGTATCGTGCCTGTGGCACTTAAGTAGCCACTGAAAAGCGAGGTTATGTGAGCTGAGCTATCTTTATCTGTCACAAAATACCTGATAGTGAAAAATTCCATAAAATGTAGAGTTATCCGAGCCGAGACTTCACCTGAATCAACTTTTTGATTCTGATACTAAAAAAACAGCTAAAGCTCTCATAACCATAGGCTTCAGCCTATGGAATAACACACTCACCACCAACACCTTAACCACTTTAGTGGGTGATAAATCCCTTATGCCACTAAAGTGGCTGAGAGGGTCGGGGCTAGCCTCCTGATTCCCCGTTATAAAGAGGCTGTCTCAAAATGTAGAATTGTTCAACAAGCACCCTTGCTTGTTGCTTTCTAACATATTGATTGAAAATGATTTATGATTTTAAGTGCAAACAAGGATGTTTGCACAACAGTAATTTCGGGACAAGCTCTAAAAAACAGGGTTATGAGAGCTACATCATCTTTGTATATCAATGTATCCCTGCAAGCCGGAAGATCGCAGAACGAAGCTCTATCCGCAATCCTCTACTCACACTTGCTTCGCTTTGTTGCAAGTCAAGTCTATAACCGAATTACCAGTGACCTCCAAGAGGGAAAAAGCCTCCTGGAGGTCTCCATTTAGTCACATGTAATTGTTCTTTTTCATATTCAATAATTTTAGAAACTACAGTTTTTTTTCTTGTTATACAATGAAAAATTTCTTCTAAATTTTTGTTTACATTCATGAACATTGCACAGTCTCCTATGGTGTTGATTAGAATATTTATTAATTATCCACAGAGAAATAATCCGATAAATCAGTATCAAAAAATTCAGAATTGACTTGCAACGGAGTGAGTGTGAGTCTAGGACGAAGAAAATAGGAACTCAGATTTGGAAGATTTATATGATTGTTATGACAAAGAATATTTTTTTAACCATAGAAGACAGACACATAGGTCAATCCCAACAGAAGAACACAGAAAAATAATCCATGTAATCTCTAAAAGGGAGTTCTTGTTCAAGCGAGATAAATGATTATAAGAACTATTCTTTGATAGACCTTACAGGACGAAAACCAAAAGTCTTATAAACAAAAACCGGGTTATAACTATCCCGATAAGAAACTGTTGAGTACTCAATAGCTTGATTGTTGCTACCGCCTCGTTTTATACGATTTAAACCAGTATCATTACCTATTGGATTGGTCTTTCTATCTATGGTGTATGGATCTAACCAATTCCAACACCATTCCCAGACATTACCACTCATATCATAAAGCCCAAGTTCATTAGGCTGCTTTGTACCTACAATATGTGTTATTTTGCCTGAATTTGCTCCATACCAGGCAACTTCATTAATGTTGTTAGAACCTGAATACTTAAAACCTTTAGATTTATTACCGCCTCTTGCAGCGAATTCCCACTCAGCCTCAGTTGGTAATCTATACCCATCTGCGTTCCAATCGCAGATTACATTTCTTTCGTTAATTGTATAAACAGGAGTAAAGCCTTCTATTTCACTCAATTTATTACAAAACTCTACTGCATCGTACCAACTAATATTTTCTACAGGTAAACTATCAGAATTTAAAATTTTCATGCCTCCAATACCAAGAAATCCACCAATTTTTTTACCTCTTTGAAATCTTGAAGGATTTGAACCCATAACAGCTACCCACTCTTTTTGCGTTACCTCATATTTTCCAATATAAAATGATGAAACAGAAACATTGTGAACTGGTTTTTCATTATGACTTCCTTCATTTGAACCCATCTGAAATGTCCCACCTTCAACAAAGACCATTTCTATTACTACATCAGCTCTTTCCTCCAGAACAATACTAAACTCTTTAAATTCGTTTTCAACCACTGACACTCTAAACACTTTATTCTTGTGACCTGATGCTGAGCATTTTAAAGTATAATCTCCAATAAATAAATCTGTCACTTGTACTGAGCCGATGACTGTCTTAATGAAATTATTATTAATATATATCTCTGTCTTTGTATCTACAGGATTAGTACTCAACAAAAGATTACCTGTCTGAGCATCCAAAGTATAGTTTTTATGAATATTATCTCCAAGCTTAATTTCGATAGTTTCTTTTTGAGAATGATGCTTATCTGCCTTAATCTCTATCATATATATACCGGGAACGAGTTCTAAACGATTATTATTTCTTGCAATTTCATTATTAATAATGATTTGTGCATTAGGAGGATTCAGAGTAAAATTAATCACGCCTGTATTTTTAGTCAGATTATATAAAAATTCATTCTTACTATTATCAAAGACTGTAATAAGTTCATCTACTGTCAAATATTGAGATTTGCTTATTTTGAGATCATATGTGCCTGGGAAAAGAAATAATTCAATAGGGCTTTCCCCATTTTCTTTATTGTTTAAATAGATAGTAGCATCTGATGGATTTGTACTAATTTTCACTAAAACATGTTCTTTTTTTTGCAATTGATAAGTGAAAAGTATATTTGTTCTACTCACAGTAATATTATCTTTTATAGCATTATAACCTTCTTTTTCAATAATTACTTCATTAGTTCCCATTAATAACTCTTTTACTTGTCCCGAAACAAATAC
>CAZJNG010000197.1:0-5417 GCA_964547265.1 uncultured Candidatus Cloacimonadota bacterium
TTTATATTATTTTATACTAATAACGCCATGATAAACCTAACAAATGTACATTATCTAAGTTATTAATATAAGAATAATTAACTTCTATATTACCAATATCAAAACCAACTCCTGCAGATATATCTTCTTCGTTATAGTTAAATTTATATCCTAATCTTAAGGTTAAACTATCATACATTCTTACACTTAGTCCAACTGAAGGTTTAACATTATCATGATCCTGCATATAAGATAATTTTACTGAAGGACAAATCTGTAAATAATCATTCAAGTCTTTGCCCGTTGTAAAACCAATTTCAGCAATAAAAGGTAAACTTGTTGCTTCTTGATCTAATTTTCCCTCAATACTGAATAAATTCTTAAGAGCTAAATCAAAATTCGTATAATTCAATAGTGTTCTGTAAACAAAACCTAAATCAGATGTAAGAGCAAGAGAAGAAGATGTATGTATCTTTTCGTATAATAAACGCATATTCAAGCCACCATAAAGATTATTATTAATCATTTGAGTATAATTTACTACAAAATTTAAATCCATTGGGTAATAATGTCCGGTCATAAGACCATTGTCTGTTCTAATCTCAAATTCTCCGTGATCGACATAAGTTAATCCGAGTCCAAAGGAATTTTTAAAATTTGTTTTTCTCCATGCAAGGTTATACATATTAGTGTCAATCAACCAATTTGTATGAGATATAGAAACTAAAGAACCATAAGAACCTTTATATGCTGCCGGATGATGCATCATGATTAAGGGAGAATCAGATGTAGTTTCACCGGTATTTGCCATACCTGCAAGTTCAACTGCGACAGGTATTTTCAGAAATTGGTACCCGTAATGTCCTGCTTTTTTATCAATTGATCCAAAAAGATTGATTGAAAAAAATAGCATAATTACCGGTAAAAGTGAATGCTTAATATTGATTTTCATTGATTGTATCCTCCAAAATTATCTTTCTATTCCTATTTTAAATTTCATTTCTTTTCCTTCTGCTTTAACTATTGCAAAATATATTCCTGAAGACCATTTTCCCGGATGAATTTTAAACTTATCGTTGTTTACTACATAGGCTTCTGTCGTATCTTGCAAACGAGCAACTAATTGACCTGAAATATTATAGATATCAATTACAACCATAGTGGATTTTGAGGTCATAATATTAAACTTTAATTCTGAATGATGTCTTCTCATCCATGGATTTGGATATACAAAGTTTTCATTATGAATAAAAATATCATTATTATCCGGGTATTGACTATCTAAATCCGCTTTCCAAAAAGATGTTCTATGATAATTAACATTTTCAAAAGACCAATTTAAATGCTTTAAACTCTCTGTTTCAATAAAGTCCAGACCAAACTCATAGACTCTGCCTTCATCAGTTGCCTGATAAAAAGAAACCTGATTATCATTACCACTACTAATAAATGGTTTTGTCCTTACAGGGCGTGCAAATGTTCTTGAATATTCTTTTAATTCACGAAAATCAGAATCAAAAACCTTAAATCTGTTTCCCGAAAAAGTACTTAAATAGTAGTTATTACCATTATTATTAATATCCCATGCGATAACACCTGAACCAACATTATTTTCGTTAACTACATCCAAACTAACTCTTTTAATTAGTGAACCGTTTAGACTAAAAATTTCAAAACCATTTGGATGTGAAAGTATTAAATCAGGGATGCCGTTATTATTCACATCAGCAAGTACGGGAGAACCTGTTAATAAGTATGGGAAATTTATATTTATTTCTTTAATCATCTGAGAATCATAATTGAATAAATAGAAACTGTTATATGGATTATTGTCATTTTTCCCCCATACAAATATTTCATTACTATCTAATAAATATTCACCTGAAAAGATTTGTTCGATATTAAAACTGTCCCAAATTTCAACATTATTGCTGTAATTTGTGGTGGCTGTCAAATCACTTGAAATTCTTTGCATAACAGGTTTGGAAAAATCAATTGGAATAGAGAAATAAAAAAGTCTAAAATCTTTATATATTAGGTTACTAACAATTTGACTATCAAAACTTAAAATCTTAATAACCTCAAACTGATCATCCAGAAAATACACTTTTGACACAAGTCCATTAACTGAATTTAAAGGTAATATCCATCTTATATTTACACCTTGATACTCCCATTCATCTTCAACATACACGACATTACCCGCCCATACAAGATCAGAGCTTTCCCATACAATATCGGCATAAGGATAAGGATTATTTGAAACATTACCATCCCAAACATAGAGTTTTGCATTTGTACTAAAATACATATCTTGAGCTGGTATAACAAGCTTATCTTTACCATTAAAAGTGTAATTATAAGCTATTGTATCGCTTTCAATTTCTAAATAATGAGTTAATTCATTATCTTTAAAAATACTTAAAAACCCATCACTACCAATATAGTGAACTTCGTTTACTCCGTCTTTGTTAAAATCATAAACAAATGGTTCTAAGAAGTTTTCAGAGTGAAAAGTTGCCTGACACCAAGGGTCAAATCTCACAGAAAAGGTCATTACAGTATCTGATTCACTAATGTTATATATTTCAAAGCTAACTCCTCCATAATAACTAGAGGCATCAGGTGTTGAAAAAAAACCTGTATCAGGATTAATTCGTTTCCCAAAATAGTTATTATTGCCTGCTCTGAAAGAATCAAATGGTCCACCTCTCATATAATGATGTGGGATACCTGAGTCCATATGTTGAATACCATCTGCTTCTTCTAAATCTACGCCTTTATGTAAGGCATTTCCATTAATAGTATTGGATGCATAATTTTGTTCAATAATATTTTCATCAATGTGCCAGATTAAAAGTCCTGAACCGTATAAATTATAAGCTTCATCAACATAGTAAGGTAAAAAATAATCCCATTCACTGCCCCGTAAGCTGTTTTTCATTAAGTTTACTATAGGAATATTATATGGCAAGCCCGGATAATAATCCTGTTCTTCTTCCGGTAAAAGTTCAAAACTATGCAGAGCAAATTCAACTACTTGTCCGTTATATTCTATTAAATCACGAATAAAATTTTGTTGTCTGTTTTCTATTAGAAAATATTCCTTTTCTGAGATTTCTACTTTATAAAGTTTATTAATTTCAGAACTTGTATATTTTGACATTGGATAAGTAATTTTAATATCTTCTTGATTATTCTTTATCAAAATCGGGTCTTCCCAACCGGCAAAATATCGTGTCCACGCAGAAGGTAAACAAGGTATTTTACCGTTGTTATTCCACATACCTGTTCCCATTATTCCAAAATTTCCTATTCCGGCGGAATTGCCATTTGATGACACATTATCATGAAGAGAAGGCAAACCTAATATTCTTCCATATTGATTTGTCAAAACACCCAAAATATCGAAATGATAATTTTCATCTATTGGGAAATCAGAATGAAACTGCCACTCAGGTAAAAAAGCAACACGATTAACAAAATTGCCACTCTGAGTTGGTATTCCTTGATAATTCTCATCATTCGGAGATAAATAATACTTAAAAGTATTTACAGACATAAAGGTACTCCAAAGAGCATTTGAATGAGTATTATTAATGTCTGTTTCTTGACCTGCTCCTGCATGAAAAACAATTACTGCTTCATAACCTGAAAAATCAATGTCATGATCAGCCTTTGCTATAAGTTCTTGAACAAGTAAAACTCTTCTTTCAGCCTCAAACTCGTCATTCCCATACCATGTAAAGCTATTATCAGCAATATATATATTCGGGGCAATGGTGTATTGTAACTCATATTGACCATGTGATGCATCCAAATAAAAATCTCTTAAATGTTGCATATACTTATCAAAATATATTTCATTATGTTGATGATATGTAGGAAATACTTCCTCATTATTAAAGCTCAAATCAGGAAATTCTATTCTTAAAACGAGAATATTATTAATTAATTGTTGATTTCTTTTATTATTAATAGAAGTGATATTAGGGTCATATTTATTAACTAATCCTGCCGGCAAGCCCTCTAATTTATTCGGATGCGGTAAAACTTGTGAGAAAAGATTAAATATAAGACTCAGAAATATAACTAAAAAAAGATATCTATATGATTTCATTTTAACTCCACTTTTAAAATTATGACTTGATTTTTTTTGTAATATCATATACTAATTAACTCATATAATTAGTATATATTACAAAAATAAACACCCTCTTAAGAAATAAGAGGGCAAATTGATAAATAATTAAATGTTTAATGAAACACTTAGAATATTATATTAAACTTTTCCGTTCATAATATCTTGTTCATTACATTTACAGATATCTCTGAAATCATATTTTGGTGCCCATGTACCTGCTTTTGAATCACGAGTTAAGATTAATTTTATCTTTTTTACTTCCTGATTACAAACAGGACAAATAATTTTTCCTTCTGTACTTTGTTCATGGGCAAGCTTAGCTGCAAATGATTTTCCTTTAGCCATTATTCCTCCTTAGGATATATATCAAATTTATAATCTTATTATCTTTAAACCAAAAAAATATATCCAACGATTTATGTCAAGTAGTTTTAAAAATAATCTAACTTTTTCTTATTCTCTAAATTTTTGAATCTATTCTACTGACAATCCTTATTGATACTGATAAAAAAAAACAAAACATATCAAACAAATCTGACTTTACACACTTAAAAAACACCATTTTTTTCAACTGCAGAAGGTCAGAAGTATTTTGTTATTTTAAAGTATTTTTCTTGATTATTGAAAATTAGGTTGTTTAAAACATTAATCAAAATACCGGTGACCTCCCAATGTCATTAAGTTAAGGTTTTTAATTGGAATAAAAAACAGGGATGATTAAAAAATCATCCCTGTTAAAATATTTATTAGGTTATTTTACTAACATCATCTTACGAACTTGAACAATATCAGGTGTACTGAATTTATAGAAATACACGCCTGAAGCTACATTTCTGTTAAACTGATCTTTACCTATCCAGTTCACGCTATGACTACCGGCTTCAAAACTTTGATTTACCAGCGATTTTACTAATTGACCTTTAATGTTATAGATTGAAATCTCTACATTTTGTTTACTCGCAACATTAAATCTAATATCTGTTTCAGGGTTAAACGGATTAGGGTAATTACCTGTTAATGATGTAGTTAAAATAGGTACTTCAACATCATCAATATTTGTAAAATCTCCACCGACCACTAGAATTGAATCTACAGGAGTATTAACATCATTACCGGTAATTCTTATATAACCATTATAATTGATATTGCTCACAGGAGTGAAAACTACAATATAAGACTTATTATTATTAGGTGCAATGTAATAAGATTCAGAATTAACTCTAGTTTGATTATTCTGATAAACAGCATATCCAACCGGAGGTGTGATAGTTCCCTGTAACATCTGATTACCAAA
>CAZJNG010000198.1:0-5403 GCA_964547265.1 uncultured Candidatus Cloacimonadota bacterium
CAAATTCTTTTATTGGCTGTACATAAGGTAAAATGTCAATTAAGAACAGAAAAAATATTATTATAATCATACTGTTTAACAAACCAAACACAGCTCCTATCGTACGATTGAGCATACTTAAATTAAGCAGTTTAGCCAGATAATTTAATAAAATTTTTAGGATTGCTGCTAGAATGCTAATCAAAATAAAAATTAACAAATAGGCAAAAATCTTCGAAAGAGGACTGCTAATTGCAAACTTAAATTCGATACCTGCCTGTACCATTGGTCCAAATCGAGCAATCATTATAAGTGATGTTAAAAGACCAACCCATGTTATGATGGCAGAGATGAATCCCTTTTTAAATCCTAGCAATGAAGAAACAAGAAAAATTACAATTATTACAATATCGACAGTATGCATTTTTTCTCCTGTTTTTTAAAATAGAAGGGAGTAATTACTCCCTTCTAAAAATTTAAGAAAGTTTAGATTTTACTTTCAGACTTAGCAAAGATGTATCTGTTCGGCTTCCAATAGTTTCTTTAAGATACTTCATAACTTTTCCCATGTCTTTCATGGAAGAGGCTTGAGTTTCTTGGATAGCCTGTTCAATCGCAAGATCAACTTCTTCATCTGACAGTTTTGTTGGTAGGTAAGTATTTAAGAAAGCAATTTCTTGTTCGGCTTTTTCAACTAAATCCTGCCTGTTACCTTGTCTGTAAAGGTCAATTGCTTGTTCTTTTGATTTGATAGATTTTTGGATAAGGATTAAAATTTCATCAGGGTTAAGTTCTCGTTTTAAATCAATTTCAGAATTTTTAATATCTGTTTTTAATAAACGAATCACATCTAAAGCAAACGAATCTTTTGCTTTCATTGCATTTTTTAATTCCTGATTAATTCTTTCAATCATTTATGAATATCTCTCCATCTTTCTAATCGTTTTAAACATCTTTCTACGAGCTGCATTGTCTTTTCTTTTTCTTGCTTCACTTGGCTTTTCATAAGCCTGATGCTTTTTAATATCAGACAAAATAGCTGCTTTTTCACATCTCTTTTTGAAACGCTTTAAAGTTATTTCAAAAGGTTCGGTTTCTTTAGCATAAACTACCGGCATAAACTCACCTCCTTTCTTATAATTAAATTGACTTGCCAAGTATTAAATAAAGGCTTTTTTTGTCAAGTATTTTATTAGTTAAACTTAAATTATTTTATTGTTGTAATCTTTACAGGAACCTCTTCCCACATTGATATTCTGCCTGACGGAAGTGTAGGCATTGCAGGCGGGGCGATATCTCTTAATCGTGAGTCATAAAAATTATGTTCCATTAAGCCATGTGTATTGGCTGGAGCTGAAGGAAAGACTCCTGTAAATATCCAAACTAAAATTCTCCAAATCAAATCATAAGCTGTATTTTTTATTATTTCCCAAAGCTCAGATAAAGTAAAGCTCCAAGTTACATTAGGATTATATCTATATCTGAAACTTTCTCGAACTGCATCAGTTAATAACTCGCCTACTCCCCATGAATATACAGAAAATGTTTCATTACATAGTGTTTTATGAATCCTACTTCCAATAAAATTAATTTTTTTAAAATTTTTAAATGGAGGATTGCTAGCATTGCCATTATAATTTGTATAATTATCATTTGATGGCCAAGGTATTATTAACCACCATCTTATTCTCCATGCATTATAAGTATCTACATTTCTTTTTATATCATTTTTATTAACTTTAACAGTGCCATTAGGCGTCATCATTACTGCCATAACTTTTATTTCGCTGGCACTTCGATTAGCACTTGACGCTTCAATAATAATGTCTTTATTAGAAATCAAACCAAGTAGTCCTCCAATAGATTTAACAGGCTTATAGGTGCGAGGATCTTGAATATTTTGACCCCCTGCATCTTTAGCATACACAATATCTCCTGTTATGTAGATATTTTTATTTGATATAATTGTTAAAGGAAAATCAATATAACCAGAAACATAGATATCATTATTGCTATAAATAACTCTTTCATAGGTATTATTGCCTTGTTTAAGTTTACCTTCTACAGGTTGTGCGTTAAGGGTGCTTTTGCCATTTTGTATTTTATTTCCCTGTAATAACACCACATTACTTTCACTATTAATTTGGTATCCGTTTTGTTGATAATACTGAAAAAAAGAACTGTTCATAATATTAGTTGTATTAAAATCGGGAAAAGAAATAACTGATACATTTTCTTTTAAAACGCTTTTAAATATTGATGACAATGATTCTCCTGTCTGGTTATCGACATTTCCACTTGTTAAGACCACATCGTTAAAAACAGGAGAAGTGCTTGATGCTGAGTAATTAAAATGATTTCTTATGCTGTGTAAAAAGCCTGATAGAGGAAAATTCTTTGCAATTTTAATTTGATCTTTTACATATACCGGTCCTTCAAATTCATCAATACCGGTAAAATAACTACCACTTGGAAAATCATGAATAAATAATTGATATTCAGAGAAAGCTTTCTTTTTTTGTATTATTTTTGTTGTAGCTTCATATCTTTTTCCATTTGGTGCATTAATTATCGCAGTGGAAGTAATGCAGGCATGACCGGACTGAAGAGGTGAGCCTGAATCATGTATATTATATGCATTTAAGTTCTTATCATAAACACTTTCAGACATAACAACCTTTACACTAGAATTTTCAATGTCAAAAATCTTTTCATCTTGTTTGTCTGTAATCACAGTAACTTTATTATTTTCATCAAATTGTAGTACTGTATCGCCACAATTTAATACTCTGATAGCATCATGAGCAAAACTATTAGCAATATGTCTGGCTTGCTTGGAATAATTATCACCGGTTAATGAATCTATTGCAATTATTTGTTTTTGAGTTAAAAATACAAATATTGATCCTGTTACAATTAACAAAACAAAAACTGTTATTAATGCTGTTCTTCCCATAATTTAAACCCTCCATTTATAAACTGAGTTGATATTATAAAATAGTTTAGTTTATGTCAAGAGAAAAGAATTCTATTTTTTAAATTAACTTGATATGATTTATATATAAAAATGATATAGTAAAAATACATTAATTATAATGATGACAACTTTATGGTTTAACTAATAATAAAAATTTCTAGTTATTTACATAAGTTGCCATCATCGATTTAAAGGTCTTAAGAATTTTTTTAAAACAGACATCATTTTACCTTGCTTTTTTCAAGTGTACTTCATAGTCTTTCAAGGCATTGTAAATTTTATCAACTGAGGTGTAAGAATGTCTTTGTTCTCGTTCCACTAAACTAATAAAATTCTGAGAAAAGCCGGTTATTTTTGCTAAATCCGATTGTTTTAAATTAAGCGAAACTCGTTTCATCTTAATTCGTCTGCCTAGATTGCGTGTCATTTTGCCTCCACTTTTATTTAGTTAAAAATATATATAACAAGATTTGTGCCATATTGCTTGTCATTGACAAAGTTTAAGCTTATATCATTTAGAATAAATATTCAATTACATGTCAAACTGTTGGTTGGACTGATATTTCATGCTAGCAGTTATTCTGTAAATATAGCAAATTTGAAAAAAGTAGTAATATTCATTTTAATTTGAAACTTCCTGTTTTGTTACACAATTTTGTAAGCGATTAATGTTACAATTGTTCAAAAACGGACATTGGGCTTGAAGAATTAAATAACTATGATAGAACCTGCAACTATCAAGAGACCTCCAAGAGGGAAAAAACCATCTTGGAGGTCACTTAAAGAATACTTAAGATTAACTAAGAAAAAAACAGGGTCAGTATATTTCTGACCCTGTATATAAATTATGATTTAAAAGGATATTATTTAATTAAAATCATTTTTTTGATTATTTGTTGGTTGGAATGTTGTAGTCTGGTGAAATAGATACCGGAAGCTACTGATTTATTATTATAGTCTGTTCCATTCCAGGTAACTGTATATGTACCGGCATTTAAATTATCTGAAATCAATGTTTTTATTTTTTGACCTTTAACATTGAAGACTTCAATATTTGCATAACCGGGTTGATTAAGATTAAATCTGATGTTGGTTGTTGGGTTGAACGGGTTAGGATAGATTGAGCTGATTTCTGTAAATTGAGGCACAGTAATATCATTAACAGATGTAAAATCATTAATTTTTATAACAGTTGTTTGACCTATTTCAAAATTTGAGTTGCCTAGTATAATCTCAATATTAGGTTGAAGAATTTCTGTTTCCTGTTCATTTAACCAAACTCTGAGGCTCCAGTTATTTCCGACAGTATAGCCATTAATGTTGTTTTCAAGTTCGTCATTTAATGAAGCTATAAGGGAAATATAATTTTCTTGACTACTATAAACAACATTAGCAACACAATTTTCTCCATCAAATAAGGCAATTTCGTCGCCGTCAGTAAAAAGATTGCTTGTGTTTTCATCAACTAAAATAAAAAGGTTAAAATGTTTCCATCCATTATTAGACCAGTTCTTTTGATAATAAACATTTTCACGACTATTTAATTTAGTTTTATCAATTCTATTTTTAGTTAAAAAATTAATTCGTGTGTTAGGATATTCGATTGTGGTGTTTTGATTAACTTTTACAGCGTATCCTTTTCCTGCTTCAAAATAATTGATATTATCAATCAAGCCTATCTCCGGTAAAACTTCAATAGTATTACCTGCTTCATCTATCATTTTTTCAAGGAGGTTATTATCAATCAGACTCTGTAACATTGTGATTGCTGAAGTAGGGGAACTATATGGATAACTTATAAGATTCCAACCTGCTAAGAGATTAACAGATAAAGGTAATTCTACTTGACTACCTGTTAAATAAAGGTTTAAATCATCTTCTACTTTGATTCTGTAAGATTGACTATTGCTTAGTTCGCCAATGCTATTAACCCATTGATTTATATTATCTAAGTATTCTAGTGAATTTCCTGCCTGATCTTGCACTTTTATCAGCATATCAGAATTAATTAAATCGTTAAAGACATTCATCATATTGCCGTTTTCAGGATTTACATAAGATGATAAAATATTCCATCCTTCTATTAAGCTTATAATTTGAGTTATTTCATTATTATCGTTAGTAACCGTAACAGTAACAGGTATAATGATTTCTGAATTGCTTGAATCATTAGAATTAATTATGATTTCATCATTATATATACCCGAAGTTGTATTTTGATAAGATAAAATGAATGATGTTTCTTGTGATGGTGCGATAACAAATTGTGAGTTATTAATAGTGAAGTTACTAGGCAGAGTAATTGTTCCGGTAAGGTTTGCATTTCCTGAGTTATTAATAGTAAAGTTTGATGTTGCAACTTCATTTATCTCTATAGTTCCCATATCAATAGACTCAACAGATACGGCAATCTGAGGATTTGTAGTAACAGACCCACCTGTAGGGAA
>CAZJNG010000199.1:0-5351 GCA_964547265.1 uncultured Candidatus Cloacimonadota bacterium
ATAAAGATCAAATTGACCGGGATAAGATTTACTGTAATTAACAATGTATTCGGCTAAATCAGAGCAAGCATCTTGTTCGTTCATTAGAATTTTTAGTTCACCTTTTACTTTTTTGTCAAGTTCCTCTAATAATAATATCTTGTCAGGGTTTAACCTTAACATTCCCGAGTTATTACCTTGAAAATTACTTTGTGTACCTGAAACAAAGAGTTGATTGCCTGCAATCATTAAGCCTCTATACTTTTCCAATAATGAGTTGAATAGCGTAAACTCAAACTTTCCATAAAGGTCTTCAAGAGTAACAACAAAAAAATTGTTATTTCTTTTATCTTTTTTTGTCAGAACGGAGGTTATTGTTCCTATTATTCTTATATTATTGGGGATTTGGGCATTTTCTGTTGAAGCTTCTTTTGTATTAATGTTTGTAAACAAGTCCATAAGGTATTTTTTTTCTGAAAGAGGATGTCCTGAAATATAAAAGCCAAGTACTTTTTTTTCATTTTCAAGCTTTTCCGAGAAGTTCCATTCTTGTAAGTCTGGTAGTTTAGGAGCACAAGTATCATTTTGTTCCGGTGTCATGAAATCAAATAAGGTTAATTGTCCTCTTTTTCTATTTGTTTGATTGACATTTGCACAATAGATTGCATTTTCAATTGCTTCAAATTTCTGAGACCTATACCCAGGTAAATCATCTAAAGCCCCTGCCATAATTAAAGCTTCGAGTACTGCTTTATTTAATGCTGTACTTTCTATTCTGTCAACTAGATCAAAATAATCAGCAAATTTACCGTTTGTATTTCTTTCATTTAGGATTGCATTAACAGCAGCTTGTCCAACATTTTTAATAGCACTCAGTCCAAATAGGATATTATTATCAATTATATTAAAATCTTTTTCAGAGTTATTTATACTTGGAGGCATTATTTGTATATCCATTTTTTTTGCAACATCAATAAACTGAGGTATCTTGTCAGGGTCATCCTCAAGAGAGAGTAGTGCTGTCATAAATTCAACAGGATAATGAGCCTTAAGATAGGCTGTCTGGAAAGCAACAAAAGCATAACAAGCTGCATGGCTTTTATTGAAAGCATATTTAGCAAATTCAAGCCAATTTTCCCAAATAGTCTCTATTGTTTGCTCGTTTACACCTTTTTCTATAGCCCCGTTTTTGAACTTTTCTTTAAGTGCATTCATTAGAGTCATATCTTTTTTACCCATAGCTTTACGCAACATGTCTGCTTCAGCGCCGGTGAGTCCTCCCATTTCGCGGGAAATCTGCATCACCTGTTCTTGATAGACTGTAACCCCATAGGTTTCTTTTAGGCTGTTTTCAGCTAAAGGGTGACTAAAACTAACTTTTTCTTTACCATGCTTTCTTTTTATAAAGGAATCAATAAATTGCATAGGACCCGGCCTGTAAAGAGCAACCATAGCAATTAAATCTTCAAAGACATTAGGTTTAAGCTCGTTAAGATACTTTTTCATGCCGGCAGATTCAAACTGAAACACTCCGTCTGTTTGTCCTGCTGATAGTATTTCAAAGGTCTTTTGATCATGTAAATCAACATTATCAATATCGACAGTTATGTGTTTATACTTATTAATTAGTTCTAGAGTTCGCTTAATGATTGTAAGTGTTTTAAGTCCGAGAAAGTCCATTTTAAGCATTTTTAAATCATCCAGCCATTTGCCCTCATATTGAACCAAAACTATCGGATTGCCGTCCTTTTGAGTGTTGATTGCTAAAGGTACGAAATCTGATAAATCTCCTGGACCTATAACAACTCCGGCAGCATGAACTCCAATTTGTCTAATTAATCCTTCTATCACCTTGCTATATTCAAAAATCTGTCTGTAAAGGGGGTTTGTGTTGATAGCTTTAGAAAATTCATCAGACTGTTCAATACAGTCATCTAAGCTGATTTTTGGAGACGAAGGCATTAACTTAGTCAGTTTATTTGCATCAACAGCAGATACTTCCATGACTCTGGCAACATCTTTAATAACAGATTTTGCTCCTAAAGTTCCATAGGTAATAATTTGTGTAACTGATTCTCTGCCATATTTTTCTATTACATAATCAATTACTTGAGAACGCCCATGTGCACAGAAATCAATATCAATATCAGGCATGCCAATTCTGTCCGGATTTAAAAATCGTTCAAAGAAAAGATTATATTTGAGTGGGTCTAGTTGAGTAATTCCCAGTAAGTAAGAAACTATACTACCTGCAGCAGATCCTCTGCCCGGTCCAACCGGTACGCCTCGCTCTCTGGCTGCATCTATAAAGTCTTTAACGACAAGAAAGTATCCGTCAAAGCCCATTCTTGATATAACACCTAACTCGAAATTAATTCTTTGCTCAATTTCTTCTGTTAGTTTGCTATATCTGTGTTCAACAGCATTATAGCAGAGTTGTTTTAGATATTCTGATTGTGAAGAATATTCTTGAGGTATGTCAATTTTTGGCAGTAAAAATTTATCATAAGCAAGTTTAAAATCAATTTTATCAGCAATAATGTTTGTATTTTCAATAGCTTCAGGGACTTCAGGGAAGAGTTTCCTCATTTCTTCTTCAGATTTGAAATACATATTTGGAGGGTATTTCATTCTATTAGGTTCAGAGACATTTCTTCCTGTTTGGATACAAAGCAATACATCATGAGCTTCGGAGTCTTTTTTTTCAAGATAATGACAGTCATTGGTTACGACAAGAGGAGTATTGGTTTCTTTTGCCAGTTTTATCAATTCCGGCATAACCTTTAACTCGTCTTCTAATTGGTGGTTTTGAATCTCTATATAAAAATCATCTTTAAAAAGTTTTTTGTAAAAATTTAAAGCATTAACTGCTTCTTCTTTGGTACTTTTAAGTAATTTTTGAGGAATTTCTCCCTGAATGCAAGCGGAAAGGCAGATTAAACCTTCGTTATATTGTTTAAGGAGAGATTTACTGATTCGTGGCTTATAATAAAATCCTTGTGTATATGAATATGAACTCAATTTGATTAGGTTATTATATCCGACAGCATTTTTAACTAATAAAACTAAATGATATCTAGTATCGTTTTTTGTATCCTGATGGTCGAAGTCATGTTCGACCAAATAAGCTTCAAGTCCTATAATTGGTTTGATACCGGCTTTTTGTGCTTTTTTGTAGAAGTCAACAGTGCCAAACATGTTCCCATGGTCAGTCATGGCAACTGCTGTCATACCCATTTTTTTAGCCATTTGAACCATTTTATCTGTACGACATGCACCGTCTAAAATGCTATATTGTGTGTGATTATGCAAATGTACAAAACTCATGATAGCCCCTTTTAATACTTTTTTAGTAATAATTAATTTTCGTGCTTCTCTTGTCAAACAAAAAATCAATTATTTTTCAGATATAGTATTTAAAAAATTATTTTAAAATTTCACTGGACAGGTTTTATCTATTATACTTTTTGGATATAGATAGAGTGTATTAAATTTTAAAATCATTAAATGAAAGGATTTAAAATGTTAGATACGGAACAACTATATGATAAGCTGATCAATCCGGATTTATTTTTTCTCATAGCAGGTCCATGTGTAATTGAAGACGAATATTTGATGATGCAAACTGCAGAATATTTAAAAAAGATTACCCATGAAAGAAATTTACAGTTTATATTTAAATCTTCTTTTGAAAAATCAAACAGAACTTCAGTTTATTCATATTCAGGACCGGGCATTAAAAAAGGCTTAAAATTATTAAAAAAGATTAAAGAAACATTTGATTTGCCAATTTTAACCGATGTCCATGAAACAATTGAAGTGGATATAGTTGCCGAAGTTGCTGATGTTATTCAGATACCGGCTTTTTTATGCAGACAAACAGCATTGATTGCCAAGGCAGCAAAGACCAATAAGATTATCAATATAAAAAAAGGTCAGTTTTTAGCACCTGAAGATATGCATTTACAGGTTGAAAAAGTAACTGCAAATGATAACTTTAAAGTTATGCTAACGGAAAGAGGAGCGAGTTTTGGTTATCATAATTTGGTTGTTGATTTTAGGAGTTTTGCTTTAATGAAGTCTTATCGTTATCCTGTCATATATGATGTCACTCATAGTATGCAGAGACCATCAATCAGTAAAACAACCGGCGGTACTCCTGAATTTGCTCCAATGCTTGCTCAAGCGGCAATTGCGACCGGATATGTTGACGGTTTGTTTATTGAAACACATCCAAATCCTCCGGAAGCACTTAGCGATGCAAACACACAGCTTTCGCTGACTGCTATGCCTGAAATTCTTGATAAATGTATCGCAATAAGAAAAGCACTTAAATAAATTCAATAATCTTAATATATTATAGCCTGTTGATTAATCATCTTCAGGCTATTTGTTTTATTGTCTTAAGCTTAATTTTCTGCTTAAAGATTAGGTAAATAAGATTATTATAATGCTAGCTTAACAGACATAAAAGAATAAAGGCTAAAGATGCCTAAAATGATATAATCTTTTAGTTCTAATTTATAAGAGTATTGAGTTCTTGTATGTGAATAACATTTTGCTTGATAGTTTAGGCTGATATTATCTGCTTTTTTAAGGGTTTTAGAGATCAAAGGTATTAATGTCAGTTGAAATCTTTTAAAAGGATTTTTTACATTATCCATACATCTTGATTTTTGAGCCAGAATAATAGAATTATAATTGTCAAAAATAAGAGGTATTTGGATTATGCACAAGCTAATCATTGTCGCAATCTTAACTGACGGAACTAAAGGAAATTTTCTTAAAATGTTTTCAATTGCAAAATTAATTTGCCTGACCGTGGTTGTGGCGATAAATATAATACTAATTAAGGAAAACAAGTATAATTTAAAACAAAACGACAGACTATAATTTAAACCCTCAATTGAGATAAAAGAAAGCAAACTTGATTCATCTGTTGACAGTTTAAAAGAGTTAATTAAAACAATTATCGGAAACATAATCAAAAAATATCTCATATCTTTAAGCAGATATCTTAATGGTATTTTAGCAATAATAAGAATACTTAATAACACAATCAAAAGCATCAGGAAATTATAATAGTTTTGAAAGAGATTATTAATTCTTAGAGTGCCAAAACTGAAGATAATTATTGACAACAGTTTAGTCTTTGGGTTTGTTTTATGAATCAGAGAATCAGCCGGAATATAGTGAAATAAAATCATTTTAACCAAGTCATTTCGCTGATTTTACATTTTGGTATCTTTATGTTAAAATCAGACAGGTGTTTGATGGAAGTTTCTTTTTGTAAGTCAATAATTTTAACTAGTTGTCCTTGTTTTAAAACAATTAATCGATTTGCATGAGCTAAGACTTTTTCTAAGTCATGA
>CAZJNG010000200.1:0-5341 GCA_964547265.1 uncultured Candidatus Cloacimonadota bacterium
CTCTGGCAGTTATCAAAAAATGGTATAATAATTATATTTTCTCGGCTGAAAGTTCAGAAAGTCTTAGTAATACAGATGCAATCCTCTATTTTGTATATAATGCAATTTCTTCTCAAAAGATACCGGATGACCTTATTGACGATAATTTGCGTATGGACTACGGTAAACTGCAATATCTCATTCTCAAAGATAAAGAGCTCAATGGTAATTTTAAACGATTAACAGAAATTATTGATAAAGGCGGTATCTCTTCAAACATAAGAAAAAGCTTTCCTTTTGATCAGGTTACGCAACAAGAGAATTTTATCTCATTGTTATATTTCTTTGGACTCCTTACATACTCCGGTAAAAAATGGGAAGGTCTGCCATTTTTACAAATACCAAATGAAACAATCAGGCAAATGATATTTGAATACATAAGAACATCTTTTGAAAAGGCTTATGGTTTCAAAGTTGAAATATACGAGCTATTGCTCTTAGTAAGAAAAATGGCATACAGAGGAGAGTTTAAACCAGCTTTTGAGTTTATAGAAAATGAAATTAAGAAGCAGAGTTCTTTAAGAGATTTTATTGATGGTGAAACCTTTGTAAAAGCATTTTACTTGTCATTTTTAAATATCTATGATTTTTATATCTCAACCTCAGAGGAAGAAGTGAACAAAGGCTATGCCGATTTGATTATGAAGCCTTTCTATATCAAATATAAAGATATAAAATTCGCTTACCTTATCGAACTCAAATACATAAAGAGAAGTGTCAAAGATGATGAATTACAAAAAACAGTACAACAAAAAATAACAGAAGCCAAAGAGCAACTCAACAAATACTCAGAAGATGACTACGCACGCAAAATGTTGGGGCTGCCACCGTATGCAGACGTCACACTTAAAAAAGTAATAATTGTCTTTCATGGTTGGGAGTTGGCTTATTGTGAAGAAGAGATATTTTAAAAAAACTTATTTAGAGCAAGTCAAGTTTGTTAATTTCGCATATAAAATCAAGGAATGATAAGTTGAAAATAATTACCAAACAAGCTTATTTGATTTCATTGAACAAACTTTTTAAAACCAGAGATATGCGTGAAATGATTAAAAATTCTACTTGACATTTTCATTAGTTTTACAGATTCTACTTTCGGAGTAAAATAATGAGTAAAAGAAAAGATAAATTTATTACAATAGGAAATGAAATGAAACTTAAAAATATTGTAATAGAAGATTTAGATGATATCTATTATTTTGAAAGTTCTAAAGGTTTAAAAACCAAGACATCAAAAAAGCTTTTAGAAAAAGGAGAGATAAGTCAAAAATCTAATATTAAATTATCTAAAGGAAGAATTACAGAAATTCACTCTAATAATGCGTATAAGGTTAAACTTCAACACGAATATAAACTTTGTAAATTAAGCGGAAGATTAAAATACCTTGCTCATGAAACAAGAACCCCTATCTGTACGGGAGATTATGTCAATATTGATGTTACAGATCCTGATAACTTAAGAATAGAAGAAATATTTGACAGAAAAAATACTCTTTCCCGATTTATTAACTATTCAGAACGACAAGAAGAAGTCTTGATAGCCTCAAATATTGATCAGGTTGTTATTACTGTTTCCTGTAAAGAACCTGATTTCAACACTCATTTGATTGATAGATATCTTTGTGCTGCAGAAATATTTGAGATTCCGGCAGTTATCTGTATAAATAAAATTGATTTACTCGAAGATATAAACGAGATAAAAAAGCAGTGTGAGTATTATGACTATATTGGCTATAAAATTGTGTATTGTTCAACTAAAAATCATCAAGGAATGAATGAACTAAAACATATCCTAAAAAATAAAGATTCTGTATTTTCAGGTAAATCAGGTGCAGGTAAAAGCTCAATAATCAATTGTCTTGAACCAGGGTTAAATCTAAAAACAGGAGAGGTAAGTGATTTCAACAGCAAGGGAACTCATACGACAACTTATTCAAGAATGATACCTTGGAGTTTTGGAGGTTTTTTGATAGACACTCCGGGCATAAAAACCTTTGGATTAAAAAATGAAGATATTGAAAAAATGAGATATTGTTTTCCAGGGTTTTCCATCTTAACTGACTTTTGCTATTTTCAGAATTGTACTCATACTCACGAAGAAGACTGTGCAATAAAGGATAATATAAATAAAACCATACCTGAAGACAGGTATAATTCCTATCTTAAAATTAGAGAGAGTTTATGCTGAACATTGGGTTATTATTTAAACCGGAACTTATTGATATGAAACCAATAATCGATCTTCTTCTGGTAGTAAAAAAATATAATGAAGTAGATTATCATATACTAGGTGCCGGTGAGACTTTTTGTCCGAAAGAGTTGTTATGTTATTTTCCATCACAAACTGAAAAAGTTGATTTGATTTTGTGTTTTGGAGGAGATGGAACAATACTTCGTTCGGTTGATTATTCGGTTAAAAATAATGCTCCTGTCTTAGGTATAAATTATGGAAAGCTCGGTTTTTTATCTGAATATACACTCAATGACCTTAAAAAAGCTATTAACAATCTACTTCAAAAAAATTATAAACTTGAATCTAGAATGCTTTTAGACATAAAAGTTTATCGTAATAAGTCTCTGATAATTAATAAGCTTGCATTAAATGATGCTGTTTTATATAAAGGAAGTGATGCAAAACTTGTAGATTTACGCTTAATGTCAAATAAACACTTTATCTATGACACTAGAAGTGATGGATTAATAATAAGTAGCCCAACAGGTTCTACAGCATATTCATTATCAGCCGGAGGAGCGATAATTTCACCTAATATGAAAGCTTTTATAGTAACTCCTCTTAATCCTCATAATCTGACTATCAGGCCAATGGTTTTATCTTCCGATGATAGCATTAGCGTTTCTTTGTCTTCAGAAAGTCAGGTATTTCTACAAGTTGATGGAGTTACCTGTGGCAAGCTGGAAACAAGTGATAAAATCATAATCAAAAAACACATCAAAAGTATGAATTTCATAAAACTAAACCATAAAAGCTTTTATAAAATCCTCAGACACAAACTACACATGGGTAAACAGTAATATGTTGAACGAACTTCAAATTAGCAATTTTATTCTTGTGGAATACATTAAGATCAATTTCAATGACAAGTTAACTGTTTTAAGCGGAGAAACAGGAGCAGGAAAATCTGTTTTAGTTGGAGCCGTTAATCTTGTATTGGGAGGTCAGGTCAGAGGTGACATTTTTTTGGATAAAACCAAGAGTGTTGTCTTGGAGGCAGTGTTTAGTTATCAAAAACAAAATAGAGATTTAGCCGATTTAATAAAAAAATATGAGATTGACATTAGTGATGGTGAGTTATTTTTTAGACGAGAAATTAAACCTGACGGTAAGTCAGTTATCTTTATTAATGGGATAAAATCAATAAATTCCATTGTGAAAGAGTTCAGAGAAGTATTACTGGATTTTCATAGTCAACGCGATCAGCACATGCTCTTTAATGAAGATATACAGTTAGAATATCTCGATGATTACACTGAACTTAATGAGCTAAAAAATGAATTCTCTGCTCTTTATAATAAATGGTCAAACCTATTAAACGAAGCTAAAAAACAAAAAGAAAATATAAAAAGATTACAAGACAAAAAACTTCTTTTTGAATATCAAATTAATGAACTTGAAGCAGCTAAATTAACAATAAACGAAGAACAAGAATTAGATAAAGAATATCAGATTTTATTAAATGCTAAAGATATCCTGGAAACATTTAATACCATGAACACAGTATTTTTTGAATCTGAAAATACCTTGTTTGATCAGATCAATTTTTATAAAAACAAGTTAAGTAAGTTTAAGAATAACAATGTAACGATAGATAATATACTTGAGAATTTAAATGTGTGTGTTTCAGCATTAGAAGATATAAATCAAAGTAGCAGGTTTATTGATCAAGAAATTATTATTGATGAGCAAAGGCTTATTGAAGTCGAAAATCGTATCAAAGTATTATTCGATTTAAAAACTAAATATAAAAAAGATATACCGCATTTAATTGACCATATAACCGAAATGCGAACCTTTATTCGCAATTTTAATCAACATGTCAAAGTTAATGAAGATATTGATACAGAAATAAAAACCATAAGCCAAAATTGTATAAAAATTGCTTTAGAACTATCAGTAAAAAGAAATCAAGCGGCTAAAATATTCGAAGAGGAAATAACAAATAATCTTAAAGAATTGGCAATTAAAGATGCAAGATTTAAAATTTTGGTTGACAAAAACTCAGACCTTAACATAAATTGTGCAGATATTAGTGTTTTAAATAGTTATGGTTGTGACAAAGTGTCTTATTTGTTTAGTGCTAATAAAGGAATGCCTTTACAAGACATCAAGTTAGCTATATCAGGAGGTGAGTTATCAAGACTATTACTTGTTATAAAAGGAATTTTAGCAAACAAATTATCGGAGAAAACCATCATTTTTGATGAGATAGATACCGGAATTGGAGGTAAAACGGCAAATATGTTAGGTAAATATATTAAAAATTTAAGCAATAATCAGCAAATTATTTGCATTACACATCTTCCTCAGATTGCAGCTCTTGGTCATAATCATTATAAAATAGAAAAAATTTCTGTAATAGATAAAAATTGTATTACTATTTCACAACTAGATCAAAATACGAGAGTTAATGAAATTGCCCGAATGCTTTCAGGTAATATTACTGAGCTTTCATTAAATCACGCTAAAGAATTATTAGAATTAAATATATAGGAGAAAGTATGAGACTAAAATTTACAAAACAGTTCAAAATGTTAATAGTATTTCTTGTTATCTTAATATCAGCTTATTTAGCAAGATACGGTACTTTATTTTCAAAAAAAACAGTTGTTAATGAAGACAACAGAAGAGTTCAAAGAGAATTCAAATTTTCAAAAAATCTTAATAAGCACGAGATGCAGTTCAGTGTAAACAATATGCAAGAGTTTTTATCCCATATTAACAACATAGAATCTGAATTTGCAGAATCTATGAATATCTTAAGAAAACAATCTGCCTCAAATTCATTTATCTTTATGGCCGAATTTAGACATTCAGATTTTAATAATGTGATCTCAAAAATTAGAGCTTATGAAACAGTATCTGCCAAAAAAGAAGAATCTCTTAGAGGATCAGTCTCACAATTAGACCTTGCTGAAAGATTAGATATTAATGAAGCACTAAAAAAAAGATACATGCACGAACTTCAAAACCCACGACATAGTGCAATTTCAGCTAATACTGAGGCAAGATTAAACTCAGTTCAAGCGACTATTGACTCGCTAAAAAATGCTATTAAAGAACAGG
>CAZJNG010000201.1:0-5339 GCA_964547265.1 uncultured Candidatus Cloacimonadota bacterium
ATTCTATTGGTGAAATTGCAAAGATACTAAAACTGCATGAGCAGACAATAAGAGATTATGAAAGGCGTCACTTACTTAAGCCTTCAAGGTCTCCTAAAGGGAGAAGAATATTTGTAAATTCTGACATAACAAGAATTTCCCTAATAGCTACTTTAACTCAAGAAATGGGATTAAACCTCGCAGGAGTAAACATGGTGCTTTCATTAGCCAAAAACTTTAAAATGAATGATGACGAATTACTGGATTATGTCATTGATCATAAAAACAGTTTAGTCTTGAGTTTATGAGGTTTTTTATGGATAATGTATTTGACGATAAAGCTTTACAGAGTTATTTAAATTCTATTTCAAAATATCCTTCGCTAAGTAAAGCTGAAGAGAAAAAATATGCGATTCTTGCCAAAAACGGAAATAAAGCTGCAAAAGATAAACTAATAAACTCTAACTTGAAATTTGTTGTAAAAATTGCCTCAAATTATCAAAATCGAGGACTTTCACTGGCAGAATTAATTTCAGAAGGAAATCTTGGCTTAATAAAAGCTATTGAAAAATTTGATCCTGAAAAAGATATTAAATTAATTTCTTATGCAGTATGGTGGATTAAACAAAAAATCCTCTTTGCTCTTGCAGAAAAAACTTCTCTTATCAGAGTTCCTGTCGGATTAAGCCAAACTGCTTCTAAAATTAGAAACGCTAAAGAAAAAATTAAAGTAGAACAAGGTATTGATGCAAGTTCAGAACTGATTTCTGACGAAACAGATTTGTCTTCAAAAGTAATAAGACAGGTTTCAGATGCCTTCACGGATACGCTATCAATCGATGAAATGAGCTATAATGCCAATAATGATGACATAAATATTTTTGACTATATCGGCAATAATTATGCAGATGACCCAAAATCACTCTACTATAAAGAAAAATTACAGCATAGAATTGATGATTCAATCAACAAACTAGAACAAAGAGATGCTTTTATCATAAAATCTTATTATGGTCTCGATGGTTACCAAGAAAAAAATTTTGCTGAAATAGCACAAGAAATTGGGCTTTCCCGTGAAAGAGTAAGACAAATACAAAAAAAAATTTTAAAAAAAATATTTAACGAAGCTTATTTCGAACAAGAAAATGATATAGATTTATTATTAAGTAACACTTACTGATATGATACAGTTATATATTGATAAGGAGAATAAATGATTAATGTCGATTTAATAATTAAAGCAGGGACAATTTTAACAGTAAACGAAAAAGATGAAATACTGAATGACCATGCTTTAATTATTGATAAACGAAAGATTATTGACATAATTTCAAATAAAAATTATCCAACAAAATATTTTTCCGACAATATAGTCAACGCCACTAAACAAATTGTAATGCCGGGATTAATCAATACTCATACTCATATTGCAATGACTTACTTCAAAGGACTTGCCGATGATTTACCTTTAGATGCATGGTTGAATCAATACATTTGGCCTGCAGAAACTAAATGTCTGAATCCTGATTTTGTCTATATGGCTTCTCTTGGCGGTATAGCTGAGTTAATTCGTAGCGGTATAACATATTTTAATGATATGTATTTTTTGCCACTGGAAACAATTAAAGCTTGTAAACAAGCAGGGATAAGAGCAATAATCGGAGATATGCCCTTAGATTTCCCTATGGGTGACTATCTTGACCCTAAAAATAATTTTACAAATTTTCATAATTATAAAAAACATACTCAAGGCAACGACTTAATTGATATATCAATATCTCCACACTCAATTTACACCTGCTTTGAGAAAACATGGAAACAATGTATTGAACTGGCAAAAAAAGAGAAAGCAATAATTCATACTCACTTGTCTGAAACAGAAAAAGAAAATTTAGATTGTAAAACTAAATATAATCAATTAAGCCCAACTAAATGGCTTTATAAAATGGGAGCCTTTGAAACTAAACTGCTTGTTGCTCATGGTGTTCATATAGATAAATCTGATATGGAAATCATTAAAGATACTGACACCTCCATAGCACTAAATATTCATTCCAATCTGAAACTGGCCTCAGGCTTCCCTCCTATCCCTGAGTATTTAGAAAACAATATAAACCTCACAATAGGAACAGATAGTGTCGCTAGCAATAATAAACTTAGTACTCTTGACGAACTTAGCACTATCGCTAAACTTTATAAAGCCTTATACAAAAATCCTATCGCACTATCAGCAAAAGAATTAGTCAGAATGGCTACTGTAAACTCAGCAAAAGCTCTCGGAAAACTAGAGTCTTTAGGTAGTCTTGAAATAGGAAAATCAGCTGATTTAATAACCATAGACTGTAATAATTACTTATGTCAACCCATTTATGACCCCTATTCTTACATCGTCTATTCTATGGACAGACAAAATATTAATGATGTCATAATCAATGGCAAACTTGTTTTAAAAAATAAAAAACTTCAAACAATTGATGAAAAATTACTACTTAAAAATTCAATAAAAAACAAAAAAACAGTATTATCAAGGATAAAAAAATGAATATTTTTGATGCAAAACTAGTAAGAACTTCTGTAAGTGTTCAAGACAAAGAAACACTTTTAAAAATAATGGTCGATGATTTACATTCTGCAGGATATGTTGAAGATAAAGAAGGCTATTATGAGGCAGTTAAAGAAAGAGAAGATGTTCTTTCTACAGGAATAGGGCATGGCATTGCAATACCACATGGCAGACACATCTCTGTAGCTGAATTGAAATCTGCAGTCTATATCTTAGATAAAGATTTAGACTATGAAGCTTTGGATAACAATCCTGTCAGAATCATCTTTATGCTGGCAATACCTTCCGCATGCACTAGCGAATATATGAAGGTACTTGGTTATATTTCAAAAACTTTACATGATGAAGATAACAGAAAAATGTTTCTAGAATGTGAGGATTCAGGCGTAATTGTTGATTTTCTAAAAAGGATGCAAGATGAACTTTAAATATATAATAATATTTATTTTACTTGTTTTTTGCATTAACCTTTTTGCAATTAACGACAATGCAGGAACTAAAGGCTTTGCTTTTTTAAAGATTCATTATTCTGCCAGAGCAATGGGCATGGCTAATTCTTTTACAGCTCTTGCTAACGATGGAGATGCGGTTTTTTTCAACCCTGCAGGAATTGTTCAAAACAAAACAAGGCATGTGAAAACTACTTATATGAGTTATATTGAGGGGCTTCAAGGTGGTTCTTTAGTCTATAGCACAGAATATAAACATGGTTGGAGCATTGCACCTTTTGTACAATTTATGATTTCTGATGACATTCCCAGAACAATAGAAATTAATGGCACTTATGGTGGACAGGATGGCACATTTAATACATCAAATATTGTCTTTGGATTAGCTCTTGCAAAAGAGGTTCATGAAATACTAGACATTGGCTTTAATGTTAAGTATCTTAATGACCAATTAGAAAATTATTCTTCTTCAGCTATAGCAGTTGATGTTTCAGCACTACATCAAACTAATAATCCTAATATAAAAATAGGTTTTGCTTTAAGAAACATTGGTAAACAATTATCTTATTATACTCCTGAAAAGTATGAAGAAAAATTACCTATGACTGCTATTATTGGTGCATCTTATAAGTACCATGATCGGGGTTTTATTAATCTTGACATTTGTCGTCCTTTTGATAATGACTTTTATGGCAGGCTTGGAATGGAATATTATGTTAATAGATATTTCTCCCTCCGAAGTGGTTTAGATAGCAGATTAAACGATTATAAAACAAATGAAAGCATGGACTTTATGTCAGGTATTTCTTTTGGAGCAGGATTTAATTGGAATCAATATACCGTAGATTATGCAGTTTCATCGTTTGGTAGTCTTGGTTTTGTAAATCAGATTTCGTTAAGTTATAGTTTTTAAATATAAGACTAATGAAGTGTCTTTTAATAGTTATTGTTTTACTCTTGCTTGGTTGTCAATCAACTGTTATTTATAATACACCTAAAAGAAACTCCAATAAAAAAACAATAACAAATAATGATCCTATTCGCTCAACTCAAAAACAAACAAAAAATAATGAAGGTTATATGATTGCTTCATGGTATGGACAAAAGTTTCATGGTCGTAAAACAGCAAATGGCGAAACTTATAATATGTATGACTTAACAGCTGCTCATAGAACTTTAGCTTTTGGCACAAAACTAAAGCTAATAAACGAAAACAACAATAAAAGTGTAATTGTTAGAATCAATGACAGAGGACCTGTTCCGCTGGAAAGAGATATTGACTTGTCATACAAAGCAGCTCAAACCTTAGGCTTTGCAGATGAGGGTATATGCAAATTGAAGGTCATTTATCTTGATTAAGAAAAATATTAATTAAAGAGGTATAGATAATGATAAAAAAACTTATTCTATTAATTTTCGTGGTTATATTCAGCATAAGTATTTATGCTCAATCCATTTTTTCCTTTGAAGGTCCGTCTGAAATGTTCTATTCAAAAGACATATTCGCTGAAGGCATGGGAGGGACAGGCTCAGGTGACTTATTCAGACGAAACACAAGCTTCATTAACCCATCGTTAAGCACAACTTTTAATCGCACAAACTTCTCAACTGCTTTTATGATGGGCAAAGTAACTTATGATGACGGCTCAGGCACTTTCAAGGATGATCAAGCATATTTACCTTACTTCAATATTATTGTACCTGTTAAACAACACAGATTCATCTTTCATTATAACACAATCAGCACCGGAAAGCTAAATACTGAAACCGAGAAAACTGTTCTCTTTGACAATGATGAAGAATTTACCTTAACTGAAGAACAAAAAATTTCTTTTTCTTTATACAGAACAAGTGCTTTTTATGCAAACAGTAATGATGTATTAAATTTTGGTTTTGGATTAAGTTATCTGTTTGGACACCGGATATTGTACTTTAAACAGGATTATACTTCAACAGAACTCTATGATGTTCGTTTTGAAAATGAAGCTTTGTTTAAGAACCCAACACTCAATTTTGGTGTTTCAAAACTTTTAGATAACTTTTCTTTTGGATTGGCAGGAAGTTTGCCGGTTAAATTAAAAGGAAATCAATATTTTAAAACTAATACTTTAAATGAAAAAATCAGTAATTATACTTACGAATATCCTGCTACTTTAAATCTGGGTATAACCTATAAGCCTTCGGAGTTATTTACTGTATCAACCGACATTGACTTTGAAAACTGGGCAAAAACTAATAGTTTTGATAATGCAGAAAACTCTAACAGACTAGCATTAGGCTTAAGTTGGGATGCTTATAGAAACAATGAAAATTTCCTAAAAAATATCCCAATTAGATTTGGATTATCT